>JBKHJQ010000362.1:0-3219 GCA_046538055.1 Actinomycetota bacterium | reverse complement strand
CGGTTGGTGGTGCGCCCCGTCTTGACGGTCAGGTTCTCGTCGGTGGCGCTGAGGCTGACCTCGTCGCCCAGCCCGGAGGCGACGATCTGGGATAGGGCGCCGGGCACCAGCACGTCGCCCTCTGTCTCCACGTCGGCCTCGACCTCCACCCGGCGGCCGGCCTCCAGGTCGGTGGCGGTGACGGCCACGATGCCGGAGTGGGCCTCCACCAGGTAATGGGCGAGGGAGGCTATGTGGTGAAGCCGGGGCAGGAACTTGCCTGCCGCCTTCGTGGCCTCCGCCAGCTCTTTGCGGGGGATCGTGGCCTTCATGGCGTCCCGGTCTCCAGCTCGGCCGCCAGCTCCCGCAGTGGGTTGGTCCCGTCGTTGCCTCCGGGCATGGGGGCCTTGTCGAGCAGCCCGGCGAGGGCAGCGGCCATCGGCTCGTTCAGGTAGACCACCACTTGGCCGTCCTTCCGCTCGACAGCGGCCTCATAGATGGCGATCCTCACTCCCCACCCCCGATCTTCTGCGCCACCGCCTCGACGATCGCCTCACGGACCGGCTGGGGCAGGGCGTCGACCTCCTGGAGGGACGTCGGCTCCTCCGCCTCCATCTCCCGGGCGACCCGCCGGGCGATCGGCAGCACCTGGGTGTCCTTGATCGCCCCGGTGTCGATGTGGGCCTGCACCTCGGCCATCTCGTCGGAGCCGAACTCGGTGGCTGACGGGGCGTCGAAGTAGGAGCGGGACCAGGTGACGAACGGCTCGCCCTCCTTCCCGTCGGTGACCTTCTCGCCGTCCTCGGTCACCCCGGTGCAGGAGCGGTTGGAGCACTTGAACGCCGGGAACTTCTCAGGGCGTTTCCCGGAGTCGATGTCGGGCCGGTTGTCGTACACCGACGACCCGCAGGCCGGGCACTTCATCTCCGGGTTGGCCCCCGATCCTCCCTGAGATCCCCCAGAGCGGGTCTGAGAGCCGCGGGAAGTCTGGGCCGGGGCGTTGACGTTGGCGCCCACCGTCTCGGGGTCCAGGTCCTCCACGTCCTGGGTGAAGAAATGGGATGCGGCGGTGCCGGTGAGGACCGCCTCCACCTTGGCCCGCTTCCCCGCCATCTTCACGATCGTGTTGACCAGGCTGTAGTCGAACTCGGTCGGCACGTCGGACGCCTGCTCGGCGGTCCAATCGCAGCGCTGCGACTTGCACGAGAACGGCGGCTTGTCCAGGTGGTCCCCGAACTGGTGGGCCTTGCGGTTGTCCCACACGCCCGCCTCGCACTTGGGGCACTGGCGGCGCTCATACCGGGACTCCCGGCTGTTCGCCTCGCCGAAGCCCTCCGCCACCACCCGGCCGTCGGCCCCCTCGATGATGGCCTTCACCTTGTAGCGGAAGAACGGGGTGTCCCAATCCTCCTGCTGGTCCACCACCTCCAGGCGGAACCCGTAGTTGAACAGCCGCAGCAGGATCTCGGCTCCCGGCTTGTAGAGGCTCGGCTTGTTCCGGGACGTGCCGGGCACCACCCCGTAGTCGACCTCGGGCTTCATCACCTCCTTCATGGCCGACTCGACGGCCGTCAGGGTGTCCCTCAACCGGGCGACCTGGCCTGCTGGTGACGTCACCGGGGCGGGTCGGTCACCCATCTCGACGATCGCTGCGTCGCTCATCTCTTGCGCTCCTTCCACTCGTTGACTCTCTGCATGAACTCGTCCCGCTTG
Source organism: Actinomycetota bacterium (assembly GCA_046538055.1). GTDB lineage: Bacteria > Actinomycetota > Acidimicrobiia > Spongiisociales > ZC4RG35 > ZC4RG17. The sequence continues at coordinate 1,527 of JBKHJQ010000362.1, read as the reverse complement.
TCGGCGCCCTTCCGCACGTACTCGGGCACGCATCCGGGGTGGGCAGTGATGTCGCCCAGATAGGCGGCCAGGTCGCCGTCCCGGTCGCACACCTCGCACACCTCGGGGTCCTCGACCAGCGCCAGGTCCGTCATGCCGCCTTCTCCTCGGGGACATACCAGGCGATCCACTCGGTGACCTCGGCCACGCCGTCGCCGCTCGGGTGGGGGTCCCAGAACAGCTCGCCGGTGCCCAGCGCCAGGGTCTGGTGGTTGAAGTCGCCCCTCGGGCTGGGTCCCAGCGCCATGTAGACGAACTCCTGGTTCGCCTCGACGAAGCTCGGCTCGACGACGGTCAGCGTGGGGAGTCGCAGACCCCGGAGGAACCGCTGAGAGACCTCCCACCATTCGCCGTCGTCTTCCCGTCCGGCCCGCTGGAGGGCGGCGGCGCTCAGGCAGAGGCGACGGTGCAGCTCGTTGCGGTCCCGCTCGGTCAGGCCGCCGTAACAGGCGACGGCGGTGGCCCAGCAGTCGCCCTGCTCCAGGATGGGGGCGTCGGGCCCGCCGAATCGGCGCTGGAGGATGCCGGTCCTCGGGGTGGGGAGCGTCACGCCGCCCCCTCGATCTCGACCGGCACCAGCGGGAACTCCGCCTCGCAGTGGTGGAAGTACGAGCAGATCCCGCAGCCGGCGAAGGTAGGGGCGAACGACTCGGTGGCCAGCACCCGGTCGGCCGCCTCCACCAGCATCCGGAGGCGGTCAGGCCAGGCGGGGTCGACGGGGAAGCGGTCCACCGCCTGGTCCCGCAGGTACACCAGGGCCACCTCGTCGGGGGCGAACCCCATGTGGGCCTCGGCGACGGTGGCGTAGACCGCCACCTGGAGGAAGTGGTCGAGGGGCGAGTCCTGGTACTTGGACGACTTGTAATCGACCACGGCGATCCCGTCGGAGGCCTCCACCCGGTCGATGAAGCCATGGACCCGGTAGCCGTTGCCCAGGTCGGCCTCCAGGTTCCACTCCGCCCCCATGATGTCGGGATCCGGCCAGAGCTCGGCCAGGTATGCGGTGCCCCGGCGGGTCGTCTCCAGGGAGTGGTCCATCCCCTCGGCCAGGATCCCCCGATCGGTCAGCCACGGCATCGAGGCGTCGGCGATCAGGCCCTCGATCTTGGCCCGCTGCTCCGCCACCTGCTCCCGGTAGGGGTCCAGGTGGGCGACGCCCTCCTTGTACTCCTTCGACGCCCTCGGGTTCTTGTACTGGCCGTGGAGATGCTCCAGGACATGGCGCTCCCGGTCGGCGATCTCGGCCTCCGCCTCCCACAGCGCCAGCACCGGCTTCATCACCGGGGCGGGGTCGACCTCCGCCTCCGCCAGGATGTCCCACCAGGCCTCGGCCACCAGGTCAGGCAGGGTGCCGGTGCGCTGGGACTTCTCCCACGCCTCGACGGCGGAGTGGACGGCCCGGCCCCGCACGCCCCGGATGTGGTCTCGGCGTTCCCGGCGCTCGATCTGATACTGGAGACGGCGGCCGCACTGGAGGGCGGTCTTGAT
>JBKHJQ010000361.1:0-3224 GCA_046538055.1 Actinomycetota bacterium | reverse complement strand
GCCTACACCCAGGAGGCCCCTGTCCTGTGGGACACGTACTTCCAGACAGCCGTCGCCCAGGCCGAGCTGGAGGACCGCGAGCGCCCCGGTTCCTACCACCGGATCTCCTACCTCCGGCCCGATGGCACACCGGTCCACATCGAGACGACCCGTCCCGAGCTGGTGGTGTCGTGCGTGGCGCTGGTGGCCCATCCCGATGACGGGCGCTACCGGGATCTGTTCGGCTCCACCGTCACATCCCCTGTCTTCGGAGTGGAGGTGCCGGTCCTCGCCCATGAGCTGGCAGACCCCGAGAAGGGCAGTGGCATCGCGATGATCTGCACCTTCGGCGACACCACCGACGTCACCTGGTGGCGGGAGCTGGACCTTCCCACCCGGGCCGTCATCGGCCGGGACGGCCGGTTCTCCCAGGACACGCCGGAATGGCTCCCCACAGCCGAGGGGAGGAGCGCCTACCGGGAGCTGGCAGGCAAGTACGTGAACCAGGCCCGTCGCCGGATGGTGGAGCTGCTGGAGGAGGAAGGGGCTCTGGACGGCGACCCGCGTCCCATCACCCATCCCGTCAAGTTCTACGAGAAGGGTGAGCGTCCCCTGGAGATCGTGACCAGCCGGCAGTGGTACATCCGCAACGGGGGCCGGGACCGGGCACTGAGACAGGAGCTCATCGACAGGGGAGAGGAGCTGGAGTGGATCCCCGACCACATGCGGGTCCGCTATCGGCATTGGGTGGACGGCCTGGCCGGCGACTGGCTCATCAGCCGGCAGCGCTTCTTCGGCGTCCCCATCCCGCTCTGGTACCGCCTGGACGACGAGGGGCGGCCGGTCCATGCCGATCCGATCGTCCCCAAGGAGGACGACCTCCCCGTGGATCCCAGCTCGGACACGCCACCCGGATACGAGTCCTCCCAGCGAGGCGTGCCCGGAGGCTTCATGGGCGATCCCGACGTCATGGACACCTGGGCGACCTCCTCGCTCAGTCCGCAGATAGCCGGGAGGTGGGGATCAGATCCTGAACTGTTCCATCGGGTATTCCCCATGGACCTGCGTCCCCAGAGCCACGAGATCATCCGCACCTGGCTGTTCTCCACCGTGGTCCGCTCCCACCTGGAATTCGACTCCCTCCCCTGGTCGCACGTGGCGATCTCGGGGTGGATCCTCGACCCCGACCGCAAGAAGATGTCCAAGTCGCGGGGGAATGTGGTCACTCCCATGTCCCTCTTCGACCAGTACGGAGCCGATGCCGTTCGCTACTGGGCGGCGGCCGCCCGCCCGGGCGTCGACACCGCCTACGACGAGGGACAGATGCGGATCGGCCGCAGACTGGCGATGAAGGTCCTGAACGCCTCCCGCTTCGTCCTGCGCCTGGGCGACGATGTCGACCCGGGGGCGATCTCCAACCCCCTCGACCGCTCCATGATCTCGCAGATGGCGCGGGTGGTGGGGGACGCCACCGACGCGTTCGACTCCTACGACTATGCCCGCGCCCTGGACGTCGCCGAGTCGATGTTCTGGTCGTGGACCGACGACTACCTGGAGCTGGTGAAGAGCCGGGCTTACGGGGAGGGGCCGGAGGCGGAGTCGGCCCAGGCCGCCCTGCAGCTGTCGCTGAGCGTCTTCCTGCGGCTGTTCGCCCCGTTCCTGCCCTATGTCACCGAAGAGGTGTGGAGCTGGTGGCAGGCCGGGTCCGTGCATCGTGCCCGGTGGCCCGAGCCAGAGGAGCTGGCCGGGGCCGGGGAGGAGGAGGTCCTCGATGTGACCGCCCAGGTGCTCTCCCGGGTTCGCCGGGCCAAGTCCGACGCCAAGGTGTCGATGCGCACTCCGGTGAGGCACTTGACCGTCACCGACGCCCCGCCCCGCCTGGATCTCCTGCGTTGGGCGGAGAGAGACCTGGAGGAGGCGGCCCGGGCCCGGGAGCTCACCTATCGGGAGGGAGACTTCCAGGTGGACGTGGAACTGGAGCCGGCCGAGGGCTGACCGGCCGGTTACTTGCTTTTCTAGCGCAAGCAAGACTACCCTTGCATGCATTATGCAAGTCGCCGGTCTGATCGGGGATGTCGTGGGATCCCGCCGGGTGGAGGATCGGGGTTCGCTGCAGGATGACCTCATCGGGATCCTCGATCGGGTCTCACAGCAGAGCGGGTCCCGTCTCTCGGTCACACTGGGTGACGAGTTCCAGGGTCGCTTTCCCAGCGTGGCGGAGGCCCTGACCGCATCGTGGAGGCTGCACCTGGGGACGGTGGGAGCCGCCCGCCTGCGTATCGGTATCGGCTGGGGAGAGGTGCTGGTGGAGTCGGAGGAGGGGTCGCAGTTCGGTCAGGACGGACCGGCCTGGTGGCGGGCCCGGGATGCCATCGAGCAGGTGGATCTGTCACACCCCACCCGTACTGTGGTGCTGACCGAGACCGGATGGGACGAGTTGCTCAACGCCTACCTGACATTGCGGGACTCCCACCTCGAGACGCTGGACGAGGCCGATGCAGCCATAGTCTCGGCCCTGGCCGGGGACGAGACCCAGCGGTCGGTGGCCCGGCGCCTGGGTCTGCATGAGAGCTCGGTCAGTCGCCGGGTCAGTCGCCGCCATCTGGCCGTCCTCGCCCGCAACGCCTCCCTGCACCTGCCGGATTTCCATGGCTGAGACCCTGGGAACCGTGGCCGTGGTGGTGGCTCTCACGTCCCCCACCAACTGGGCGATCCGATCCCTCCTGCGGCGCATCCGGGTGGCGCCCACCCCCGGGTCCGAGGGAGCCGGACGATGGATCGGCATCCTGGAGCGATCCATAATCTTCCTCCTGGTGGCGGGAGGGGAGGCCGGAGCGGCAGGACTGGTGGTGGCGGCCAAGGCCATCCTCCGATTCCCCGAGATCGCGGGGGACGAGTCCCATCTGAGCGCCGAGTATGTGTTGATCGGCTCCCTTGCCTCCTGGCTGTTCGCCATCCTGGCGGGCCTGGGGGTGCGGGGGATGTGGGCGATCTGATCCGATTGGGGCCAGGACCAGCCGATCGGTAGTCTCGGGGCCATGGATCCCTCCCACCCGACGTCAGGTCGCGGCGCGTCCGGAGGGGAGCGTTGAGTCTCCGCGCCGGGATCGTGGGCCTCCCCAATGTGGGCAAGTCGACGCTGTTCAATGCCCTCACCGCCGCCGGGGCAGAAGCGGCCAACTATCCCTTTGCCACCATCGAGCCCAATGTGGGCGTGGTGCCGGTCCCCGACGAGCGGTTGGAGC
>JBKHJQ010000019.1:0-13875 GCA_046538055.1 Actinomycetota bacterium | reverse complement strand
GGTCACCGCGGTCCCGGCCGAGGTGGTGGTGACGAACCCCGGCACCTCGGCACTGGCCTGTGCGGAGAGGTCGCCGTAGCCGACGCTGAGCTCGATCTCGCCGGGCGTGGACTGCGGGACCGTGAACCGCGCCACCAGGACGTTGTTGATCTCCTGTTGGATCTGGCCGAAGAGCCCGCTCAGCTCGCCGGGACCCGGAGCGAGGAGGAAGAGGCCGCCGGAAGCCTGCGCGAACTGCTGGACGGCGTCCGGCTCGAAATCGGGCGCTTCCAGCGCCACCCCGAAGATCCGCACATCGGACTGGGCAATGGCCTCCTCCACATCCGCGGCGGAGGCATTGCTGCCGTTGTCCGCCCCGTCAGCCAGGATGATGACGTTGGGCTGGAGCTGGGACGAGCTGGCGTCGGCGAACATGCCGATGGAGCGGATGATGGCGTCGTTGAAGGCGGTGGCGCCGGCCGCTTCGATGGAATCGATCCGGGACAGCAGGGTATCTGTGTTGTTGGTGAATCCCTGCAGCACGTTGACCTGGTCATCGAAGGTGAGGATCGCCACGAAGTCCTCGGGCCGCTTCTGCTCCACGAAGCTGCGAGCCGCTTCCCGGGCAGCCTGTATCGGCTCGCCCTCCATGGACCCCGACGTGTCGATGGCCAGGATCACTCCCACGGGGACGGTGGACGAGGCCAGGGGCTCCACCGTGAGGTTCTCCACTGGCTCGCCCCCGGCGGTGACCTCCACCTGCTGGGGATCGAGGTCGCTGGGGGCATTGCGGAGTCCCACCACCATCGTGACGTTGCCGCCCTCGTCGTAGCGGGAGGTGTTCACCTCCACGATCTCGAGGGTCGTCTCCTGGGCGAGCGCCAGGGCCGGGAAGGCCACCAGCCCCGCCAGGATGAGAATCAGGAGAAGTCGCGTCCTTCTCACCGCGCCATCGACATCTCTCCGCCCCTGCGGGCGAAGGGCTCGGGGTCGAACAGGTCGGCGGGCAGCCGGATTCCCTGTGCGGCCAGGTCCTCGGAGAAGCTGGGCCGGATCCCCGTCGCCTTCAGCCGGCCCTTGAACATGCCGGTCTCCTCATCGATCCCCTCGCCGTAGTCGAACAGGAACAGGTCCTGGAGGGTGATGATCTCGCCCTCCATGCCCTCGACCTCGGTGATGTGGGTGATTCGCCGGGTGCCGTCCCGGAGGCGGGCGACGTGGACAACTAGGTCGACGGCCGAGGCGACCTGTTCGCGGATGGCCCGGACCGGCAGGTCGTAGCCGGCCATGAGCACCATCGTCTCGATACGGGAGAGCGTGTCACGGGGCCCGTTGGAGTGGATGGTGGTGAGGGACCCGTCGTGGCCGGTGTTCATGGCCTGGAGCATGTCCAGGGCCTCGGCGCCACGGCACTCACCGACCACGATCCGGTCGGGACGCATCCGCAGGGTGTTCTTGACCAGGTCCCGGATCGCCACCGCCCCCTTGCCCTCGATGTTGGGAGGACGGGACTCGAGCGTGAGGACGTGCTCCTGGTGGAGCTGCAGCTCGGCGGCGTCCTCCACCGTCACGATCCGCTCATCGCCGGGGATGTAGGAGGACATGACGTTGAGGGTGGTCGTCTTACCGGAGCCGGTGCCACCGGAGATGATGATGTTGAGCCGACCCCGCACGCAGGCCCGCAGGAAGTCGGCGGTGCGCTGGGACATGGTCCCGAAGCGGATCAGGTCGGCCTCCTGGAAGGGGTCGACCGCGAACTTCCGGATGGTCAGGAACGGGCCGCCGATGGCCAGGGGGCTGATGACGGCGTTCACGCGGGAGCCGTCGGGGAGGCGGGCGTCCACCATCGGTGTCGACTCGTCCACCCGCCGCCCGATCTGGCCGACGATCTTGTCGATGATTCGGCGCAGATGCACCTCGTCCACGAAATGCACGTCCGACTTGTGGATCTTCCCCGACTTCTCGAAGTAGATGTCGTAGGGCCCGTTCGCCATCACCTCGGTGACGTCGGGGTCGTTGAGGAGCGGGTCGATGGGCCCGTAGCCCAGGACGTCGGAGGCGATCTCGTTGAGGAGCTGGCGCCGGTCGGCCGAGGTGAGGGGCATGCCCTGCTCCTGGTCGATGGCCCACTCCAGCATCTCCATGACGCGCAGCCGCAGCTCGGCGTCGGACATCTGGCGGTCGTACAGGGTGGGGCCGAGCTCCTCGATGACCCGGAAGTGCAGCCGTCCCCGCAGCTCGTTGATCTGGGCCGAGCGGTTGCTGGCGAAGCCGGTCGCCTCGGCCGAAGCCCGGGCTTGGGCGACCCGTTCAGATAGCGAAGCCATCACAAATTCCTTTCATCACTGGTCACTTTCGACCGAACAGGCCCTTACCTGAAGTAGGTTCCGGGACGGGGCCGGCCACGAGCTCGGCGACAGACTCGAAGCCCTTGGCTATCCGCGACTTGGGAGCGGACTCCACGACCGGACGCCCCTCGTTCACAGACGCCGCCACCGCCCCGTCGGAGGGGATGGCGGCCGCGATCTTGGTACGGAGAGCGCTCTCGATCTCCTTGTCGTCCAGGCGGGCCTTGGCGTTGGCCCGGTTCATGACGATCTGGACCTTGTCCGTGGGGAACTTGAGAAGCCGGAGGGTCTCCAGCGCCAGCTTGGCGTTCTTGACCGAGGGGAGGTCCATGTCCACCACCATCAGCACCTGGTCGCCCGCCTCCACCAGCGAGAGCAGCAGCTCGTCCAGCATGGAGGCCGTGTCCACGATGACGTAGTCGAAGGACTCCCGCAGCAGGTCGATCATCTTCATCAGACCGGCGGTGGTGATGTCGTCGGCGAACGCCGGCTCCAGCGGGGCGGCGAGGACCTTGAGCCCGGAGGGGTGCTCGGTGAGGAGCGAGGCGAGCATGGACGAGTCGAGCTGGTGCATCTCGTGGGCGGCGTTGACCATCGTGAAGCGAGGCTCGAGCTGGAGCACCAGGCAGCAATCGCCGAACTGGAGGTCGGCATCGACCAGCACCACCTTCTTGCCTTCGTGGCGGGTGAGGAGAAGGGCCAGGTTGGTGGCGGTGACGGTCTTGCCGCTGCCGCCCTTGGCGCTGGTGACCACCACCACCCTCCCCCGCTCGGAGTCGTCCTCCTGGGCGGGGACCGGCGCGGCCACCCGCCGGTCGCGCTCCAGCACGTCCCCGGCGAACTGCTCGATGGCAGCCTCGATCTTGCGCTCGTCCAGGGGGGCCTCGATCACGTCGCTTAGGCCCACCCGCATCCCCGACCGAAGCAGTTCGGCGGTCACCGACGGAGCGATGAGGATGAGAACCAGGGCCGGATCGGCGTTGTGGATAGCCCTGATGTCGGCCATGGCCTCCTCCGTGGCGAAGGAAGGGCCGAGGAGGACCATGCGAAGCTGGCCCCCCTCGATGGCAGACAGGGCACCGTCGAGCGAGCGCTCCACCGGGAGGCGGCCGTCGAGGAGACGCTTGGCTTCGTCGATGAAGCCATCGTCGTCATCGACGACCAGCAGATTGTGCTCGCTGAGTGACATAGTCCCTATCAGCCCCCAAAGATGTCCTCGACGAGGTCGCCCTCGAAGAGATTGTTGATGGTTATCCCGTTCGTGTCCACTTCCACGAAATCCTCCGGGACCAGAGTCAGCCACACACTCCCGTGCTCGAAAGCGTAGACCATTCGCTCGGCTTGTTCCGGATCGACTTCCAGTGTGAACACGGTGGAGGGGACCTCGCCTTCGGCGGCGGCGCCTTCTCCCTCGGCGCCCTCCTCCGTCACGGTGACTTCCTGGGGCTCGCCTTCCTGGGGACGGACGTCGCGGTCCACGGCCAGGACCGGGATCCCCTGGAGGACGTAGCGGCTGAGGCTGACCGTCTCGCTCTGCTCTTCCTGCTCGCCTTCTTCGCCTTCCTCATCGTCTTCGGGGATGCCGAATCCGGGGGCCGCATCGGGCAGGAGGTCGAACTCGATGTCGATGGTGAGTATGGCGTTGATGCGGTCTCCGGGGCGGATGAATCCGTTCACTCCCCGAACCTGGTCCGTCGAGACGGTGAGGGCCTGCTTGCCGGAGGGGATCTGCTCGGCCAGCGGCGTGATGTCCACCGTCAGCTCCACCCACTGGTCGGTGGTGAGGATCTCGTTCTCGGAGATGGGCCCTACCGCCACCTTGCCGGAGATGACAGCCCGCAGCTCCTCCTCGGTGGCGATGATGTTCTCGGGGACGTCGGCCACCTGGTCGGTGCCCTCGACCCACATGGGGGTCTGGAGGAACAGGTCGCCATCCTGGCCCTCGGGGACGGCCTGGTTGGCCCGGAACACGACCACCTGCTCGCGTTCCTGCTCAACGTCGTCTCGGTAGTTCTCTACGAAGGACCAGACTGCGAACGCCGCCACGCCCGCCAGGAGCAATGCGACGAGCAGTACCAATGCTCTCCTACCCATGGAGTTTCCTCACCTTTGGACTCGATGTGATATGTCAGACGTGGCTTGCCGAACGCCCGACCAGAGCGGGGATGGTACCCAGGCACCCTGAGGCTTCTTGGCAATTCCGGCCTCTATGTCGGCGTTTCCACCGACTGCCTGAACCCATTTGTCCTTGGGGAGTGAAACCGATCCCAACCCGAGGCAGCAGGATACCGAGTGAGCCGCCCACATCAACACCCAGTACTGATTCTTGCGACCCTCTCTTGATACCCGGTGGGCTCCCGGTAGCGGCCGCCGGAGAGTCGCCCACCTCGGGGCCGGGCAGGCTGGCGGACGCTCAGCGCCGGCCGATTCCCCTCTCCTTGAGCTCCTGGAGGATGGCCTCCAGGGAGGCGTCCACCGGCATGGGCGGCGGCTCCTCCTCCTTGGGCCCGAACTCGCGCTCGAACTCGCGGCGCGGCTTGCTGGGGCCGGAGGCGGCACGGGCACGCTCCTGACGCTCCTCCCAGTCGGGGAGGGCCTGCTTGATCGAGAGGGAGATGCGTCGCCTTTCGTCTTCCTTCTCGGTGATCTTGGTGCGGACCTTCTGGCCGATGGAGAGCTCCAGCTCCGGGGACTCCACCCGGTGGACAGCGATCTCGGAGACATGCACCAGCCCCTCGACACCTTCCATGATGGAGACGAACGCTCCGAAGGGGACCGTCTTGGTGACGGTGCCCTCCACGATGTCGCCCACCTCGTACTCGCGGGAGAAGACGTCCCAGGGATCCTCCAGGGTCTCCCGGATGGAGAGCGAGATCCGCTCCCGATCCCGATCCACTTCCAGGACCTTGACGGTCACCTCGTCGCCCACGCTCACCACCTCGGAGGGATGGTTGACGTGCTGCCACGACAGCTCCGAGACGTGCACCAGTCCGTCCATGCCGCCCAGGTCGACGAAGGCGCCGAAGGCGACGACAGACGACACGGTTCCCGTTCGGATCTCGCCTTCCTTCAGCTCGTCCAGGAAGCCCTGGCGCTGCTCGGCCTGCTCTTCCTCCAGGTGGGCCCGTCGGCTGAGGACCACGTTGTTGCGGTTCCGGTCGAGCTCGATCACCTTGGCCTCGATCTCCTGTCCCACAAAGGGGTCCAGGTCGCGCACCCGGCGAAGGTCCACCAGCGAGGCGGGCAGGAACCCGCGCAGGCCGATATCCACGATCAATCCGCCCTTCACGACCTCTATCACGGTCCCCTTGACCGTCTCGCCGGCGTCGGAGATCTCCTGGATCCGGCCCCAGGCCCGCTCGTACTGGGCGCGCTTCTTGGAGAGGATGAGCCGTCCCTCGTCGTCCTCCTTGTTGAGGACGAGGGCCTCGACCCGCTCCCCCACCGTCACGATCCGGGAAGGGTCGACTTGATTGCGGATCGACAGCTCCTCGGTGGGGATGAGGCCCTCGGACTTGTAGCCGATGTCGACCATGGCGCCGTCGGCATCCACCGAGACCACCGTTCCCACCACGATGTCGCCCTCGTTGAACTCCAGGACGGTGTGGGCGATGGCAGCCTCGAAATCGTCGATGATGTCCTCGGGAAGCTCGTCGATGCTGGGTGCCTCGATGGGAGTGGGTCCGGCCGGCGCCCGGGGGGCGGGTGCCTCTGCCTGTGTCTCGGTCTCTTCCTGAGTGTCTCCTGGACCTTCCTCAACCGGCTCTTGGGCCTCCGCCGGCTGCTCCTCGGCGGCGGCCTCTTCAGGTACCTCGGCGGTGGCCTCTTCGGTGGCGGCTTCCTCCGCCGGGGTGTCGGGCGTCTCGTCGACGGCCTCGGCGGGGTCGACGGACGCGGTCTCGTGCTCGGTGGACATAAGTGGTTGGGTTACCTCCAGAGGGAAAGTCTCTACGCGCGCGGGCGTAGGAAGAGATCAGGCTAACAGGGCCCTCACATCGACGGCAAAGGAAAAAGGGTGTGAACGGGGCCCGTCGTGGACGGTTCCGGGTTCTGGGTTCTGGGTTCTGAGTCGGATCCCGGACGGGAACCGTGGCAGCCGGAGGTTCTCCGAGGAGTGCCGGTGGGAGGTCCGGTCCCATACCCAGAGCCCGCTACCCAAGACTCACAGCTCAGTCTTTCACATCGGCCAGGCTGGATCCGGTGCCGATATCGACCACCAGGGGGACGGCCAGCTCGCAGACTCCTTCCATGACGCGCACCGTCATCTCCTGGAGGTGGTCGAGCTCCCGGGGCGGAGCCTCCAGGACCAGCTCGTCGTGGACCTGGAGGAGGAGGGTGGAAGCGAGCCTCTCGGAGCGGAGAGCAGCATCCAGCTCGATCATCGCCAGCTTGATTATGTCGGCGGCGGTGCCCTGCACGGGAGCGTTGAGAGCCATGCGCTCACCCATCTGGCGGATCCGGTAGTTGTCGCTCTTCAGCTCCGGCAGGTAGCGGCGCCGCCCGAAGAGGGTGGTGGTGTAACCCTGGTTGCGGGCCAGGGTGACCACGCCCTGCATGAACTCCTTCACATCGGGGAACTGCTCGAAGTAGGTCTCGATGTGGTGGGCTGCCTCCTCCCGGGAGATGCCCAGGCGGGAGGCGAGCCCGAAGGCCTCCATCCCGTACAGGAGACCGAAGTTGATCATCTTGGCGCGCCGTCGCATCTCCGGCTGCACCTCGTCGAGGGGGACCCCCCAAACCCGGGCGGCGGTGGCGGTGTGGATGTCGGAGCGGGTGTTGAACGCCTCCAGCAGTCCGGGATCGCCCGACATGTGGGCCAGGACCCGCAGCTCGATCTGGGAGTAGTCGGCCACGAGGAACGTCCATCCTTCGGCCGGTATGAACGCCCGGCGGATCGTCCTTCCCGTCTCGGAGCGGACCGGGATGTTCTGCAGGTTGGGGCGGTCTGAGGAGAGGCGGCCGGTGGTGGCGGCCATCTGGTTGAAACGGGTATGGATCCTCCCGTCGGGGCCCACCAACGGCAGGTAGCCGTCCACATACGTGGACCGCAGCTTCTCCAGCTCCCGGTACCGGAGCAGCGCCTCCACGATGGGATGCTCCAGCTTCTCCAGGACCGAAGCATCCGTGGATGGCTTGCCGGTGGACGTCTTCTTGTGGACGGGCAGCTCCAGCTTCTCGTAGAGGACATGGCGGAGCTGATCGGTGGAGTTGACGTTGAACGGCTCCCCAGCGATCTCGTGGATGCGGGCTTCCAGCTCCAGAAGCTCCTTGCGGAGCTCCTCCCCCAGGCCCTCCAGGTACTCGCGGTCGACTCCGATCCCCGCCAGCTCCATCCGCGCCAGCACCGGCACCAGGGGCAGCTCGAAGCGCTGGAACAGCGACACCTCCTCCCGGGCGGCGAGCTCGTCCCACAGGTGACGGGCGAGGCGATCTATGGCGGCCACCCTCCTGCCTGCCAGCTCCAGGTCGGGCCCCGCGTCGAAGGGCAGCGTGCCTTCGTCCTCCTCGGCGTCGGGGGACTCCACCTCCAGGCCCAGGTACCGGCCCGCCACCTCGGTGAGCTCGTAGTTGCGGGAGGACGGGTTGAGGACGTAGGCGGCGAGAGCGGTGTCCATCACCATGCCCGCCACCTCGTAGCCCGCTCCGGTCAGGACGCGCACGGTCTCCTTCAGGTCGTGCCCCACCACCGGCGCCTCGGGATCTGCCAGCGCCCCGGCCAGGGGGGCGAGGGCATCGAGAGGCACGACGGCGGCCGAGTCCTCGGCAGCCGCCACCGCCAGGCCGAAGGCGTCGCCGTCGGCGAACACGACGTCGATCACCAACGGATCCCGCCCGCCCAGAGCCGAAACCTGGTCGGGGGATGTGACGAGAGAGGTTTCCACGTCCAGCACCTCCCCCGGCAGGTCGCCGGCGGTGGGAAGCACCTGCAGCAGGTCCTCCCACAGGGAATGGAACTCCAGGCTGTCGAACAGCTTCTTGACCTCGGCCTGCTGCCACTCCCCGCGCCGCAGCGCCTCGGTGGATGCCTCCAGATCCACATCGTCCACGAGGCGCATGAGCTCCCGATTGAGGAACACCTGCTCCCGGCAGGCCGCCAGGTTCTCGGACAGCTTGGGGCTCTGGTCCTCCAGATGCTCGTAGATCCCCTCCAACGAGCCGTGCGCCTCCAGAAGCCGGGCGGCGGTCTTCTCTCCCACCCCGGGGACGCCGGGCAGGTTGTCGGAGGTGTCGCCCCGGAGGGCGGCATACTCCACGTACTGGTCCGGTTCGACCCCATAGCGGCCGGCGACGTAATCGGCATCGGCCATGACCGTGTCGGTGATCCCCCGCCGGGTGTAGACGACCTTGACGTGGTCGTCGATCAGCTGGAAGGCGTCCCTGTCCCCGGTGACGATGAGGACGTCCCAGCCGTCCTCCACCGCCCGGCGGGTCAGGGTGGCGATGAGGTCGTCGGCCTCGAATCCCTCCAGACGCACCTGTGGGATATGGAGGGCGTCGAGCACCTTGTCGATCAGGGTGAGCTGGTTGCGGAAGTCGTCGGGGGCCTTCTCCCTCTGCGACTTGTACTCGGGATACCGCTCGGTGCGGAACGACTTGCGGGACACGTCCCAGGCCACTGCCAGGCCCTCGGGATGGTGGTCGCCCAGGAGCTTGATCAGCATCCGGGTGAAGCCGTACACGGCGTTGGTGACCTGACCGGAGGTGGTGGCCAGGTCCTCGGGAAGGGCGTAGAAGGCCCGGTAGGCGATGGAGTTGCCGTCGAGGAGGGCGAGGGTGGGCATCAGGGCGTCGAGGGCGAATCGAAGGGCGAAAGGGTCACTTCTTCTCCAGCTTCTCCAGCAGGCGGGAGCGTGCGGATTCCAGCCGGGTGCGGCGCCGGCGGATGGACGCCAGCGACCGCTCGAAACGCTGCACGTCCTTGCGGGTGAGGCCGGCCTCCTCCCTGTCGATGTAGTTCCCGACGGAGGCGTCGGCCTGGGCGTCGGAGTCGATGGAGCGATGCATGTCCAGCTCCTCTCGCACCGCCCTCTCCTCCAGGCCGAGCTCCTCGATGCGGTCGGCGATCCGAAACAGCTTCCTGTGCAGACGGTTCATAGGGTCGCCCCATGATATGGGATGCCCCGGCTCGCCTACACCCAGCCCGCGGAGCCGACCTTGGTGCCGGAGGCGGGACTCGAACCCGCAAGCCCTCACGGGCAATGGATTTTGAATCCATCGAGTTTGCCGATTTCTCCACTCCGGCGTGGACCGGGGTGATTCTAGGTCGGGCCTGGGAGCCAGTGGCCGGGGTGACCTCGCGAAAGTCAAATCAACTTGCCCACGCGGGGCGTGCCCTATGCTGCACCCTGCAACGGCCACCTCCCGTCCATCCTTTGCCGCATCCCCCACTCCCCCACTCCCTGGCTCAGGATGACGGATCACACGGGGTGGCCGTTGCTCCGTCTTCCCGAACGGAATCGTTTTCGCGCACCATCTGCCAGCTATATGGGCCGCAGATGGTGCGCGAAGACGATGTCAGAGGGCGGCTTTGAGGTCGCGGACGGCGTCGTGGAGGGACTTGGCCGCCTCCTGGGTGGAGCCGGCCTCCAGCACTCTCCGCACCAGCGCCGTCCCCACGATCACACCGTCGGCAACCTCCCCCGCCGCTGCCGCCTGCTCGGGAGTGGAGATGCCCACTCCCAGCACCAGCGGGATGTCGGTGATCGCCTTCACCCGGCGGGACAGCTCGGCGGCCCGCCCGCTGGAGGTTGCCCGCTCACCCGTCACCCCCATCTCCGCCACCCCGTAGATGAAGGCCGGATCGGCCGCGGCCACCGACCGGATCCGCTCATCGCTGGAGGTGGGCGCAGCGAACAGGACCAGGCCCAGTCCGTGACGGCGGGTGGCTTCCAGCAGGGGTGACGCCTCCTCCACCGGGACGTCGGGGACGATCAAGCCCGCCGCCCCTGCCTGGGCCAGGCGCGAGCAGAACACGTCGGGTCCCAACCGGAACACGACGTTGGCGTAGGTCATGGCCAGAGTGGGCACACCGGTCCGCTCCACCACCCGGCCGGTCACATCCAGGGCACGCGACAGGTCGGTGCCGGCGGCCAGTGCCTGGGAGGACGCTCGCTGGATGACGGGGCCGTCCATGAGCGGATCGGAGTAGGGGATGCCGATCTCGAAGCCGTCGGCGCCGGCGTCGGCCATGGCCGCGAACAACTCGGGCGACGCCCCGGACGTGGGCAACCCGGCCGTGAGATAGGGAAGCAGCACGGTTCGATCCGGCCCGAACAGCGCCCGGATCATGCCAGGCCCATCCGCTCGGTGATGGTCTCCATGTCCTTGTCGCCCCGGCCCGAGAGGTTGATGAGCAGCGTCCGCCCCTCCAGCTCGGTTCGGGCCTTGGAGACCCAGGCCACGGCATGGGCGGATTCGAGGGCGGGGATTATCCCTTCGGTGCGGGCGAGCAGCGACACCCCCTCCAGGGCCTCGGCGTCGGTGATGGACACGTAGCGGGCCAGGCCCGCTTCCAGGAAGTAGGCGTGCTCGGGCCCCACTCCGGGATAGTCCAGCCCGGCGGAGATGGAGTGGGCCTCCTCCACCTGGCCGTCCTCGTCCTGGAGCATGTAGGTGCGGCTCCCGTGGAGGATCCCCGGGGTCCCCGCTCCCAGAGAGGCTCCGTGGTGCCCGGTGTGGATGCCTTCACCCGCCGCCTCCACACCCACCAGCTCCACCGCCGTGCCGGCGAAGGGGTAGAAGATGCCGATGGCGTTGGAGCCGCCTCCCACACAGGCCACCACCATGTCCGGGAGGTCGTCGCCCAGCTGATGGCGGCATTCGTCCCCGATCACCCGCTGGAACTCGCGCACCATCCAGGGGAACGGATGCGGGCCGACCACCGACCCGATGACGTAGTGGGTGGTCTCCACGGCCCGGACCCACTCCCGCATCGCCTCATTGACGGCATCCTTGAGGGTGCCTGCCCCGCTGGCGACCGGCACCACCTCGGTACCGAGCAGCCTCATGCGCGCCACGTTGAGGGACTGGCGTCGCACGTCCACCTCCCCCATGTAGACGACACACTCCAGGCCCAGGGCTGCGGCGGCGGTGGCCGTCGCCACCCCGTGCTGTCCCGCCCCGGTCTCGGCGATTATCCGATGCTTGCCCATTCGTCGCGCCAGGAGCACCTGGCCGATGGCGTTGTTGATCTTGTGGGCGCCGGTGTGGGCCAGATCCTCCCGCTTCAACAGGACGTCGACGCCCAGCTCGTGGGACAGCCTGGGTGCGGGGTGGAGGGGGGTGGGCCGGCCCACGTAATGGATCAGCCAGCGATCCAGCTCCGTGCGGAAGCCCGGGTCGGCCCAGGCGTCGGCGAAGGCCGCTTCCAGCTCCTCCAGCGCTCCCATGAGGGTCTCGGGGGCGAAGCGTCCCCCGAACTCTCCGAAGCGTCCGGCCGCGTCGGGTCTATCCAGTCTGGAAGACGTCATGGGCGCTGTGATTCCTTGGCCGCCTGCACGAACTCTCGGATGAGGACCGTGTCCTTGACCCCGGGCGAGGACTCTAAACCGGAGGAGGCATCCACCCCGAACGGCCTCACCTTCCGCACGGCCTCCGCCACGTTGCGGGGACCGAGACCGCCCGCCAGGAGAAAGGGCCGGTGAATCCCCTTCAGCGCCTCCCAGTCGAAGGTCTCCCCGGACCCGCCGGGCAGCTCGGAGTGGGGGGAGTCCACCAGGAGCATCTCATCGTCATGCATGCGGGGAGGATCCTCCCCTGCCCTCATGGGCCGGATCACGTACAGACCCATGCGGCGGGCGGCGGCCGCGGCCACGGCCGACGCGGGACCGTGCACCTGCACCGCGCCGACACCCGTGCGCGTGGCTGCTTCCAGGAGATCCTCGGACCCGAGATCGGCGGTGACGAGCACGCTGGTGACGGGGCATACGGCGACCAGCTCCCGGATGCGTTCCAGGGTCTGGTGGCGAGGGGAAGGCTCCCAGTGCACGAAGCCGACTGCGTCTGCCCCGGCCTCCGCCGCCGCCTCCACGTCGACGGGGCGCGCCAGGCCGCACACCTTGACGAAGACCCCTTCCGCCTCCCAACTGCTCACACCCGCCCCCTCCCCGTGTGGGTTGGTCATCGCACCGCTCGCAGCCGGCGCACCAGGGCGGCGGGGTCGTCGGCCGTCACCAGGGCCTCGCCCACCAGGACGGCGTCGTATCCGGCTTCGGCCAGGCGACGCACCTCCTCGACGCCGAAGACCCCCGACTCGGACACGGTCACCGGGACCGGCTCCAGGAGGGGCGCCAGCTTCTCGGAGGTGGCCAGGTCCACCGTGAAATCACCCAGGTCGCGATTGTTCACCCCCACGATCTCGGCTCCGGCCTCCACCGCCCGTTCCGCCTCCCGGGGGGTGTGGACCTCCACCAGAGCGTCCAGACCCGCCTCCCGGGAGACGGCCAGGAGGTGGCGGAGAGGGGGATCCTCCAGGATCGCCGCGATCAGGAGGACGGCGGAGGCCCCTATTGCGCGCCCCTCCCAAACCTGCTCCGGCGAGAGGATGAAGTCCTTGCGGAGGACCGGAAGCCCGGTGGCCAAGGACACGGCGGTGAGATCGGCGGGCGACCCGGAGAAGAACTCGGGCTCGGTGAGGACCGATATGGCGGCGGCCCCTCCCTGGGCGTAGCGGGCCGCCTGGGCGGAGGGATCGAGGTCGGGAGCGAGGTCTCCCCGAGACGGCGAGCGCCGCTTCACCTCTGCCACCACCGCCATCCCCTCGCCGGAGAGGGCGCCGCGGAAGGAGGGAGGGGGCGGGGTTTCGGTCGCCTGGCGCAAGATGTCGTCCCGGCGCTCCTCCAGATCGGGAAGGCGCCGGCGTGTGGCCGCCACGATCCTCTCCAGCATCAGCCCACCAGGGGGAGCTCGGCGACGGCGGCCTTGGCTTCCCCGCCGTCCCATCGGATGGTCACCACGTCCCCCTCCTCCACCTCCCGGCGCAGCATGCCGAGACCCACCGGCGCCCGGAGGACCAGGGACTCTGCCGGCGAGGAGAACGTTCCCACCGCCCGGTCACCCGCCACGACTTCGGCTCCCCCGGGAGGGATCACCGTCTCGGTGACGATCAGCCCCATCAGGCGCCGCGGCGTCTGGCCGCCCCTGCTGTCGATGCGGGCCACCAGCTCCTGGCCCAGGAAGCACCCCTTGGTGAAGTCGACTGCCTGGGGCACCAGCCCCGACTCCTGGGGAATCGTGTCTTCGTCGATGTCGACCCCCATGAGCGGCTCCCCCGCCTCCACGCGAACCGCCGTCCAGGCCTGCAACCCCACACGGGGCAGGTCGGGTTCGGCCGTGGTCACGCTGCGGACGTTGCCCGCCAGGGGGATCCCGGCCTCCAGCTCTCCGTCGTCACTCCATCCCTCCACCGGGGGCGACTCGGGGCCCACCCGGGTGTAGAGCGGGCGGGGATCGGCCTCGATCTCGGTGTCCACCCGGATCCGGTACCGGGCCAGGGTCTGGGCGAGAGTCTCCGCCTGGGCGGCGTCGGTGAGCAGGCCCACTCTCTCGG
>JBKHJQ010000360.1:0-3230 GCA_046538055.1 Actinomycetota bacterium | reverse complement strand
GTCCAGCTCATCGATCAGGAGGACCGGCCGCTTCCCCCCCGCCGCCGCCTCCACCGCCTGCAGCAGGGGGCGGGGGATGAGGTAATCCCGGGACATGATGTCGGCCACATCGGCATGGGCGTGCTCGCCGCTCGCCTCGATGAGGCGGATCGCCAGCATCTGGCGGGCGTAGTCCCATTCGTACAAAGCGTGGTTGACATCGAGGCCCTCGTAGCACTGCAGCCGGATGAGGGGCTCGCCGAAGACGTCTGCCAGCACCTTGGCGACTTCGGTCTTTCCCACACCCGCCTCCCCCTCCAGGAAGAGCGGCCGTTCCAGCTCCAGGGCCAGATGCACGGCCACACCCAGACCCCGGTCCGCCACATACCCCCGCTCGCGAAACGCCTCTACGACCTCATCCACCGACACCCACCCACCTTAGTTCCGTTTTTATGACCAAAACGGGGCGCGAAACGCCCCGTTCGAGTCAAGAGAACGCAACCCCCTTCCCAGCCGCCTTCCGGTCCGGCAGATTCGCAGCATGCCTGACTTCAACCTCATCGCCGAACTCGCCGCTCGCCAGCATGGGCTGGTCAGCCGCCAACAGACACGCCAGGCGGGATACGACCGCAAAGCCCTGCGACGCCTGGTGCGCGGCGGTCATCTCACCTACCTGACTCCCAGAGTTCTACGCATCGGTGGTGCCGACATCTCGCCATGGCAGTCCGTGATGGCCGGGGTCCTGGATGTGGGGTACGACGCCCTCGCCTCCCATCTCACGGCGGCAGCTCTGTGGGGAGTCGGTGGCATCCGGGCGGAGCCGGTGCACGTCGCCGTGACGCGGATCTTGCGGAGGCGGGACCCGGCCGCCGCCACCATCCACCATCTCACCCGAATCCCTGAGGACCAACGGGCATACCTCCACGACATCCCGGTCACCGGGCCCGCCCTCACCGTCCTTCTGGTCTACGGAACCGAAGGAACGGGGAAGGGAGCCCGGGTGCTCGATCATTTCCTGGCCACCGGGGATCTCACCGTCCAGGAAGCATCCGACTTCACCCACCACATGTCGAAGCAGGGCCGCAACGGGCTAACACTCATGCGAAAGACGCTCGAGAACCGGGACGATGGAGGGGTCCCGCCCCAGAGCAACAACGAACGCCGCTTCGAGCAGATCGCTTTCGACGGCGGCATCACCACCCTGCATCGCCAGGTGGACATCTACGCCCCCTCCTGGATCGGCCGGGTCGACTACCGCGACGCGGAGGTCATGCTCGTCGTCGAGATCCACAGCGAGCGCTACCACACCTCATGGGCACACAGACAGGCGGACGCCCAGCGCATCGCGCAGCTGGAACGGGCCGGCTACACGGTGGTAGTCGTCTGGGACTACGAGATCTGGAGTGCCCCGGAGCAGGTGGTCGAGCGCATCCGCCAGGCACGCGCCGGTTTGCTCCAGCAGCGGAGCCTGCGCCCGATCTCTTGACCGAAACGGGGCGTTTCGCGCCCCGTTTTGGTCATAAAAACGGTGGCTAGAGCTGGGCTAGGGCTTGGGTGAGGGCGCGGCGGGTATAGACCTTGGCGAGGTGGGCCTTGTACTCCTCCGAGCCGTAGAGGTCCTCCAGGACCGTGACGCCATCGGTGGCCCGCTCGGCCGCCTCCCGCACTGCCTGCTCCGACCCGTCGGTTCCCACCAGCGCCTCGGCCACACCCTCTGCCAGCGTGGCCTTCGTCCCCACGCCGGTGAGGGCCACACGGCAGGCGGAGACCGAGCCGTTGTCCTTCTTCACCCAGGCGGCCGCACCGGCCACGGCGTAGTCGGTATGACCGCCTCGCCGGCCCAGCTTGTCGTAGGCTGTGGCGCCTCCCGACTTGGGAATGCGGATCTCGGTGAGGATCTCGTCTGGCTCCAGCGCCGAGGTCATGGCGTCCACGAAGAACTCATGGCAGGGGATCTCCCGGGTCCCGTTGGGCCCTTGAGCCACCATCGTCGAGGCCAGAGCCAGCACTGCCGCGGTCTGGTCGGCGGCGATGTCGCAGTGCGCGGCGGCCCCGCAGGTGGTCCCGCGGTTGCGCACCTGCACGTCGCCCGTCCAGGAGGCGGCATCCACCAATGCCTTGGGCAGGTCGGACGCCGCCGTCTGGGCGTGACGCACCAGTGCCCCGATCGCCACGTGGTCGCCCCGGTCGGCTATCTGGTCCAGGCCCGGGATCCGGCCGATGTCCACCACCGTCTCCGGGGAGAGGAGGCGCAGCTTCATCATGGGGAGGAGGCTCATGCCTCCTGCCATGACCTTGGGGAACTCGGCGCTTCCCAGCGCTTCCACCGCCTCGTCGAGGCTGGACGCAGCCACGTACTCGAACTTGCGTGGATACATCAGCTGTCTCCTCTCTGTGCAGCCTGGATCGCCTCCCACACCCGCCGGGGTCGGAGGGGCATGTCGATGTGCTTCACGCCCAGCGGGCGCAGGGCGTCCATCACCGCGTTGACGACGGTCTGGGCGGACCCGATGGTGCCGGCCTCCCCGATCCCCTTCACGCCCAGGGGGTTGATGTCGCTGGGGGTGACGGTGCGGGCCAGCTCGAATGAGGGCAGGTCCGCCGCCGTAGGCAGGGGGTAGTCCACCAGGGAACCTGTCAGCAGGTTCCCGTCCTCGTCGTAGATGGCGTCCTCGAACATGGCCTGGCCGATTCCCTGGGCCAGGCCGCCGTGGATCTGGCCGGCCACGATCATCGGGCTTATCAGGTTCCCGCAGTCGTCCATCGCCAGGTACCGCAACAGCCGTGTGTCTCCCGTGTCGGGATCGACCTCGACCAGGGCGACATGTGTCCCGAAGGGCCAGGTGGCGTTGGCCGGGCTGAACACGGAGTGCGCCTCCAGGCCGCCGCTCATTCCTTCCGGCAGGAGGTGGGGCTGATAGGCGGCCTTGGCCAGCTCCCCCCACTCCAGGGAGCGGTCCGGGGAACCGGCCACATGCACCCCGCCGTCCTCGAACCGGATGTCCGCCTCGGATGCCTCGAGGAGGTGGGCGGCGATACGGGCCGCCTTCTCCCGCACCTGGGCAGCGGCCTGATGGGTGGCGGCGCCGTCCACCGCCGCCGACCGCGACCCGAAGGTGCCGACCCCCATGGGGGACTCGGCCGTGTCGCCGTGACGGACCCGTATCCGCTCCACCGGGATTCCCAGCTGGTCGGAGACGATCTGCGCCCAGGTCGTCTCGTGGCCCTGCCCTGTGGGCCCGGTGCCGATG
>JBKHJQ010000359.1:0-3232 GCA_046538055.1 Actinomycetota bacterium | reverse complement strand
CCCCTACCCCGCTCCACGAGAGGAACCGGTGGCGTTCCCGTTCGGGCCGGGAGGCAATACAGTCGCCGTATGCGGGGCAAGTGGTTGGTGGCGATGGTGGCCCTGGTGCTCGCGGCCTGCGGTCAGGATGACGCCGCCCCGGACACGTCGCCGGTTGCATCCCCCCCCGACGACGCTTGCGCCCATGTGGTGGACGGCGAGATCGAAAGGGACGGGGACGGGACCTTCACGGTGTCGGCCACCGTGTCCTCGGCGGATACGGGTCCCGAGAAGTACGCCGACGCCTGGGAGATCCGGGACGAGGAGGGGGAGGTCCTGGATGTGCGGGAGCTGCTCCATCCCCATGTCGACGAGCAGCCCTTCACGCGCAGCCTGAACGGAGTGGAGATCCCCGACCATGTCGACTCGGTGACCCTGGCCGCCCACGACAGCGTCGAGGGCTTCTGTGGAGAGACCCTCCGCCTCGACGTCCCTTGAGCTCCCCGAGCGGGCACAATCGGGTCATGGAGTATGTGCGCACCCCCGAGGATCGTTTCCAGCAACTGGAAGACTGGCCCTACGGGGCTCGCTATCTGGATGTGCCTGCCGGCGACGGCTCCCGGGCGACCCTGAGGATGCACTACATCGACGAGGGGAGGGGCCCCGTGATGGTTCTCATCCACGGGGAGCCCACCTGGTCGTACCTGTACCGGAAGATGATCGGGCCCCTCGTGGAGGGCGGGTTCCGGGTTCTCGCTCCCGATTTCATCGGGTTCGGGCGGTCTGACAAGCCCACCAGAACCGAGGACTACTCCTATCAGCGGCACGTGGACTGGTTGCGGGCGTGGCTGCTGGAGCTCGATCTGGAGGGTGTGACCCTCTTCGGGCAGGACTGGGGCGGGCTGGCCGGGTTGCGGCTGGTGGCCGACCATCCCGACCGCTTCGATCGTGTAGTGGTCGCCAACACCGGGCTCCCCACCGGGGACCACCCTCTCACCGAGGCGTTCCTGGAGTGGCAGAGCTACGCCGCCAACGCTCCCCGCTTCTCCATCGACAAGATCCTCCAGAACTCGACCGTCACCCATCTCCCCCCGGAGGTCCTGGACGCCTACCTGGCTCCCTTTCCCTCCGACGAGTACCTGGCAGGAGCGCGGGTGTTTCCCTCCCTGGTGCCCACCCGGCCCGACGATCCCGCCGCGGCGGCCAATCGGGCCGCCTGGGAGGTGCTGGCCCGGTGGGACAAGCCCTTCCTCACCGCCTTCTCCGACTCCGATCCGATCACCGCCGGAGGCGAGCGCCCCTTCCAGAAGCTCGTTCCCGGTGCCCGGGGCCGCCGCCATCCCACCATCCGGGATGCCGGCCACTTCCTGCAGGAGGACAAGGGAGAGGAACTGGCGGGCCTGCTGATCGATTTCGCCGCTTGAGATCAGTCGGGCCGGGGCGTTTGGACGCGGGCCACCCGGGTCGGGCTCAGGAGAGCCCATGAGGAACACCAGGAGCACCGCCATCCGGATCCCCCGGCCCGCCCTGGTCCTGCTGTTGCTGATGGGCCTGGCGGCGGCCGCATGTGACTCCGGCTCCGAGCAGGCCTCCATGCCGGAGTGGGTGGAGTCGGTGTATCCCGAAGCGGGGACCACGGTGGCGGTACCCGACGCCGTGGAGGTCGACCACACGGTTCAGGGGATCGACGAGGACGTGCGCCTGGTGATAGACGACGTCGACGTCGCCACATATGCCAGCTTCGAGGCAGGCAAGGTCCGCTACGAGTCGGGGGAGGGCCCGGTGGAGCTGGGAGGCCGCCAGCACACCGCCGAGGTGCAGAGGGTGGAGCTGCCCCACGAGGGGACGGACTTCCGGGTGATCGACAGCTTCCGCTGGCAGTTCCACGCCGGCTGACCCCGGCCCCGGCCGTTCCGGCCGCGGCCGGGGATCCTCAAGGGAGCTGCTCCATGAGGAAGGAGGCAACCGCCTCGGCCACCTCCTCGCCGGAGGTCAGGTCCGGGTCGTTGTGGCCCAGTCCCTCCAGTTCCCGCAGCTCCTTGGGCCCGGTGACCGCCGCGAACACCTCGCGGCTGAGGCGGGGAGGCACGATGGAGTCGTCGGTCCCCAGGATGACCTGCACGGGCAGGTCGAGCTCCCCGATCGGGCCGACCACGTCGAATCGGTCCCGCAACAGGATCCCCGCCGGAACGATCCGGTAGTGGATCCGAGCCATATCCACCAGGGACGCGAAGGGGGAACGGAGGACCAGTGCCGCCGGGGGTCGGCGGGTCGCCACCATCGTCGCCACTCCCGCTCCCAGCGACTCCCCGAAGTACACCAGGGGCAGATCGGACTCCGCTGCCAGGCCGGCCACCGCCACGCCGTCCCGGACGAGCCCCGCCTCGGAGGGCCGGCCGGCCGTGTCGCCGTAGCCCCGGTAGTCGAAGAGCAGCACCTCCAGGCCGCGTGAGGCCAGGTTGCGGGCCAGGGGAAGCCGGTGGCTCCTGTTGCCGGCGTTGCCGTTGAACACCACCACCCGGGCCCGGGCCTCGCCCCGGGCGGGGACGATCCACACCGGGTGCTCGACCCCGTCGGCCGTCTCCGCCTCCGCCACCGCCACACCGGCAGGCGGCTCTCCCACCCGGGGATCGGGGAGGTAGATCAGCCGCCTCTGCCCCAGCCACAGGGCCGCCAGCAACACGAGCCAGGCGGCCATCAGCACCGCCAGCCAGGTCAGCATACGTCGAGACGTGCCACGCACACCAGGTCCCAGCATGACAGACCGGGGCCCTCTTGTCGGTGGGCGGTGGCAGGTTGTCGTCGGGAGCGACCCTCGTCTCCGCTCGATGGGCGGGCGTCGCCACCCGCATTGCTCCCCTCGTCTCGATTTAATAGTGTTCCCCTCGATATTCAAGGGAGGAGCAGATGCCGGCAGATTTCTTCGACGAGATGGAAGGCAGGATCCCCTACGAGGGCACCGATTCGGACAACGACCTCGCCTTCAAGGTCTACGACCCCGACCGGATGGTCCTCGGCAAGCGGATGGAAGACCAGATGCGAGTGGCTGTGTGCTACTGGCACTCGTTCGCGTGGGCGGGCAACGACGTCTTCGGGGCCGGGACATTCGATCGGCCCTGGATCGAGCCGGCGGGAGATCCAATGGAAGCAGCCCACCAGAAGATGGACGCCGCCTTCGAGTTCATCTCCAAGCTGGGTGTGCCGTTCTTCTGCTTCCACGACGTCGACATCGCGCCGCCAGGCGACACCTTCG
>JBKHJQ010000358.1:0-3237 GCA_046538055.1 Actinomycetota bacterium | reverse complement strand
GCCGCAAGCTCTACACCGAGGCGGCCGGCTACCTACCGGACGGCACCCGGTGCGTGGAGGTCCGCAGCCTCTTCATCCAGGTGGGGATCGACCACTTCCAGAAGGCCGCCGCGGCGGAGACCCCCTATCGCTCCGACGAGTACTACCCGTGAGCGAGACGGAGGGCGGAGTCGCACGGCGCCCCGGCAGGCGCTGAGCGATGACGGCAGCCGACCGCTACGACGCCATCGTGGTGGGAGGGGGCCACAACGGCCTCGTCAACGGGACGTACCTGGCCCGGGCGGGCCTGCGCACTCTCATCCTGGAGAAGCGGCACCTGGTGGGAGGCGCCGCCATCACCGAGGAGCTGTACCCCGGGTTCCAGTTCACCACCTTCTCCTATGCCCTCAGCCTCGTCCGCCCCCTGATGATCGACGAGCTGGAGTTGGCCCGCCACGGCTTCATGCCGCTGCCGATGCCCACCAGCCTGGCTCCCACCATCGAGGGGGAGTACCTGCTGCTGGGCCGGGACCAGGGCGAGAACCTCGCCGAGATCGCCCGCCACTCCTCCCGGGACGCCGACGCCTACCTCCACTACCGCCGCGACGTGGACGAGGTGTGCCGGGCCATCAGGCCGCTGCTGGATACGATCCCACCCGACCCGCTGTCCTCCGATCCCGTCGAGCAGGCACGGACGGCGGAGCTGGCGGCGCATTTCCATTCCCTGGAGCAGCGGGTCCTACACAACGCCATCCGGCTGCTGACCGGGAGCGCCGCCGACTTCCTCGATCACTACTTCGAAGGCGAGCTACTCAAGGGATACCTGGCCAGCTCGTCGATCATCGGCTCCGGGGTGGGTCCCCGCTCCCAGGGCTCGGGTCTGGTCCTCCTGTATCACATGCTGGGTGAAGTCGACGGGACGTCCGGATCTTGGGCGTTCCACCGGGGGGGCAACGGCGGCTTCAGTGGGGTGCTGGCCCGGGCGGCCCAGTCTTTCGGGGCCGAGATCCGCCTCGACTCCCCGGTGGAGGCGGTCCTGACGCGGTCGGGGAAAGCCAGGGGGGTGGCTCTGGCGGACGGGACCCAGCTGGCCGCCGACGTGGTCGTCTCCGCCCTCGACCCCCGCCGCACCTTCCTGGAGCTGGTGGACCCCCGCCAGCTTCCCGTGTCCCTGACCGACGATATCCGCCGTCTCAAGTTCGGGGGCGTGTCCTCCAAGGTCAACTTCGCCCTGGACGGCCAGCCCGTGTACCCGCCCCTGGGCCCCGGCGGCGACTACCTGTCGGGCTTCGTCAACATCGGGCCGTCGGTCGACTACCTGGAGCGGGCGTTCGACCACAGCAAGTACGGCCGTTACTCACCAGAGCCCTTCATCGACGGGGTGGTGCAGTCCGCCATCGACCCCGCCATGGCGCCGCCCGGCAAGCACGTCATGTCGTGCTTCGTCCAGTACACCCCCTACCGGCTGGCCGAGGGCGACTGGGACACCGAGCGCCACCGCCTGGGAGACGTGGTGCAGTCCACCCTGGAGCGCTACTTCCCCGGCTTCGGTGACCTGGTCCTGCACCGGGAGGTGGTGACCCCCCTCGACATCGAGCGGGTGGTGGGGTTGAGCGAGGGTCACATCTTCGCCGGGGAGCTTCTCGCTCCCCAGATGCTCTTCCTCCGTCCCGCTCCCGGCTGGAGCCAGTACCGCACGCCCATCGCCGGCTACTACCAGTGCGGATCCGGGACCCATCCGGGAGGGTGTGTCATGGGCGCTCCTGGCCGCCTGGCGGCCCTCCAGATCCTGGGGGACCGGGAGAGTGCTCAGCGCTCATAGGCTCCCACGTCCGGCTCCGGACCCCGGGCCCGGCCCAGGATGTCGAAGGCCGGTCCCGGCGACGCGTCGGCGGCGTCCACCACCGGGCTGCTCCCGGCCGGGATTGCGTGGGTCTCGACGATGCGGATGAACTCCTCCCGCACGGTGGAGGACCCGCTGGCGAAGGCCGAGCCTTCCCACAGGGGCACCACCACGCCGGAGAGGCTGTCCGGGAGGAGGGGGTCACCGATGAGGCCCTGGGGATCCTCACCGGTGTTGAGCGGCTCCCCCGGATCGAATCCGTTGCCTCCGTTCCAGTAGAGGTTGTTGAGCAACTCGGCGCTGTCGTCGTCCTCGTCACCCGCCCCCAGGTCGTCGGCCGTGCCGTCCGGGTTGGAGTAGATGTTGTTGGCCAGGACTATGTCCTCGTTGGGGGGGTTGTCGCCTTTCGTTTCCACCCGGGCGGCGAAGCCCCCCATGTCGAGGGTCCCCACCACCGTGTTGTTGGCGAAGGTGAGGTCCGCCACCCCGGCCACGCCCAGGGGGGCCTCCGCCTCGGTGTCTGAGTCGTTGGCCAGGATCAGATTGCTCTCGATGTCCACGTCCTGGGCCTCGTGGTAGTCCTTGCCGTCGTTCCCGATCTGGAGCATCGTCTCGTCCCCGCCCTGCCAGTTCATGAAGACGTTGCGCCGAAGGGTGATGCGCCGGCTTCCGATCTCGGGCCCGGTGGCGCTCGAGTCCTTCACCACTATGAACGCCTTGGTGTCGCCGGGATCCTCCCGGCCCGAGGCCGCGAAGTCGTTGAAGAACAGGTTGTCCTGGACCACCACGTCCCGCACGCCGTTGATGTCCATGTGCTGCTCGTTGGCGCCCTGGTTGTAGAAGACGTTCCCTTCCACGGTGACGAAGCGTGCTCCGGAGCGGATCTTGAGGAGGTCGTTCTCGAACGAGTCGTGGATGATGTTGTTGCGCACCACGATGTGCTCGGACTCCCGGTCGTCCCCGTCTTCGATATTGATCATCACGTTCTCCGAAGAAGGGCCGCTCTGGGTGATCTCGAAGCCCTCGATCGTCACGTTCCTCGCTCCGTCGATGCTCAGGATCATCGACGATCCCCTGAGCGTGGACCGGTAGGGCTGGGCGGAGCGGATCGTGGTCATTGCGTCGAACCGGCGCTCGATCTCGGCCCCCTCGTAGGTCCCGGGCTCGGCCGTGATCACACATCCCGAGCCGGGAACGGCCTCCACCGCGTGCTGGAGGGTCTGCCAGGGGTCGCCGCGGGTCCCCTCCGCTCCGTCGTCGCCGTCGGGGGAGATCCAGCGCTCACAGTCGGGTCCCACCGGCGCCAGGTCGAGGGCCCGGACCAGGAAGGAGGCCATCTGGGCCCGGGTGACGGGATCTCCGGGGCAGTAGCGGTCGTTGGCCGGTGGGTTGCAGCCCCGGGTGATGTCGGCGGC
>JBKHJQ010000357.1:0-3259 GCA_046538055.1 Actinomycetota bacterium | reverse complement strand
GTCCAGGAGCATCTCCCAGTTCTCGGCGGCGTCGGCGCCCTCCAGCAGGGTGGGGTCGAATCCCGGACGGGACACGTACGCCAGCACGGCTCCGGTGGACGGGTCGAGCGCCACCACCGCCCCCGCCCGCTCCCCCAGCGCCTCCCAGGCGATGCCCTGCAGCCGGGAGTCGAGGGTGAGTCGCAGGCTGCGGGGGCGGAGCTCGCGTCCCAGGATGGCCGAGACGATGTCGGAGAGAGTCAGGTCCCGGCGGCTGCGCA
Source organism: Actinomycetota bacterium (assembly GCA_046538055.1). Taxonomy (GTDB): domain Bacteria; phylum Actinomycetota; class Acidimicrobiia; order Spongiisociales; family ZC4RG35; genus ZC4RG17. The sequence goes on along the minus strand of JBKHJQ010000357.1, from coordinate 2,999 downwards.
GCTCATCGACGTAGGCCGCCTCCAGGCCCGAATCTCCTACCAGGGAGGAGGTGTAGCCCACGGTATGGGCGTACAGGGGACCTTCCGGATAGGTCCGGTTGAAGCGGCGCGGGTCCTCCTCGTCGGGCACCGACTCGGCCACCACCGTGCCGTCCGAGGTGACGATGATGCCCCGTTCCTTCCCGGCCTGGGCGATGGCGCGCCGTGCGTTGCGGGGGTCGGACCGGTAGGTGTCGGCCTGTACGGCCTGGATCCAGGTGACCGCGCCCACCAGCACCACCATCCCCGCGAAGAGGCCCAGCGCCAGGCGCCGGATGGGGCCGTTCACGAGCGTTCCTCGTGGCTGGCGCGGGCGAGCAGACCCAGGAGGAGGAAGTTGCCCACTAGAGCGGAGCCGCCGTAGGACATGAACGGGAGGGTGATGCCGGTGAGAGGGAGGACCCGCAGCACCCCTCCCACGATGAGGAAGGTCTGCAGTCCGACCACGAAGGTCAGGCCTGCCGCCAGGAGGGTGCGGAACCGGTCCCGGGAGCGCAGAGCTATCCCGAAGCCGGCCGCCAGGAACAGAGCGAAACAGCACAGCACCGCCACCGAGCCGGCCAGTCCCAGCTCCTCGCCCACCGCCGCGAAGATGAAGTCGGTCTCGGCGTTGGGAATCAGGTCGGGTCGTCCCAGACCCGGGCCCGCTCCCGACAGGCTTCCCGTCCCCAGGGCGAAGAGTCCCTGGGCGACCTGGAAGCCGGTGTCGGCGTAGTCGGCGAAGGGGGTCAGCCACGCCTCCACCCGCCGCTGGACGTGGTCGAAGACCGACCAGGCCGCCACCCCGCCCCCCACCGCCAGCAAGCCTCCCATCCACAGGTAGCCGGCCGCCCCGGTGGCGGCGTAGAGGAGGGCCGCGAAAGTGACGAAGAGGAGGAGGGATGCGCCCAGGTCGCGCTGGTACACGAGGATGAGGAGGCTGGCGGCCCACACCGCCACCAGGGGGACCAGCTGGCGGGGTTCGGGTACCCGGACCGGGCCCAGCTTGCGGTGCGCGCCGGTGAGAGCGGCCTGGCGATCGGCCAGGTAGGCCGCCAGGAACGACACGAACAGGATCTTGGCGATCTCCCCCGGCTGGAAGTGCAGCTCCGTGAACCCCAGGTCGAACACCACCCACAGGCGGCTTCCGTTCTGGGTGAGTCCCCGGACCGGGAGGGGTCCGCCGGAGGGGAGGCTGGGGAGCAGGAGGAGGCCCACCGTCACCAGCAGAAGAAGGTTGCGGTAGCGATGAAGCAACTCCAGCCCGGAGCGGGAGATGAGGGCCAGGAGGGCGCAGGCGGCAGCCGCCGCCAGCAGGATCCACCATCGCTGCAGACCTGCCCGGTACGGCGAGAGACGGTAGACCTCCATGAATCCGATCGCCGAGACCAGGGCGACTGGGGGCACCAGCAGGGGGGTGGCGTCGGGAGCCCAGGTCCGCAGCGCCATGTGGATCCCGCCGAAGGCGATCAGGAATACCAGGAAGGTGAGTCCCACCTGGGCGCCGATCGCCTCCCCGCCGGCGAAATCGACCAGGGCCACGCCGAAGGCGGCCAGAGCGGAGGCGACGACGACCAGCACCCCTTCGGCTGTGCGGGTCATCGGCTGGCCCGCACGCCGTGGCGGGTGGTGGGTTCTGAGTGCTGGGTCACGGCTCGGTTCTAGAGGGAGTCATCCGGGTCCACGTCATTGTCGACGCGCATGCGTGCTAGCGGGATGTTCTTGGAAAGGATCCGAGCCCAACGGCGAGATGTCACCCAGGACTCATGACCCATGACTCATGACCAGAGGTTCAGTCGATGACGTCCACTACCACAGCGGAGATGTTGTCGTGGCCTCCGGCGGCGTTGGCGGCCTCCACCAGGCCCCACACCGCCTCCTCGGGTGTCTCCGCTTCCAGCTGTTGGGCGATCTCGGAGTCCTTGAGCATCGAGTTGACCCCATCCGAGCACAGCAGGAACCGATCACCCGCCCTGGCCTCCTCCTCGGTCTCGTCCACCATCAGGTCCTGGGTGAGTCCCAGGGCCCGGGTGATCATATTCCGTTGCGGATGGTTCTGGGCCTCCTCGGGACTGAGCTGCCCGGCCGCCACGTACTCCGCCGCCACGGTGTGATCCACCGTGAGCTGGCGGAGGTCGCCGTCCCGCAGGAGGTAGGCGCGGCTGTCGCCTACATGGGCGACACGGGCGACACCCTCGGATATCTCCAGGAGGGTCATGGTCGTCCCCATCCCGGCCAGCTCCGGGTTCTCGGACACCTCCAGGAGGAGGGCATGGTTCGCTCCCACCACCCGGGTCCCGGGGGTGTCGTCGATGTCGGTGGCGGTGTCCACCGCGATCCGGGAGGCGACCTCACCCGCCACGTGGCCGCCCATCCCGTCGGCCACGATGAACAAGGGGGCCTTATCGCCTTCGCCCGCGGTGGGTGGGAAGACAGAGTCTTCGTTGTTGGAACGCACCCGACCGGTGTGGGTGGCGCTCGCCCACTGGAATCTCACCGAATCTCCATCACCGTCTTACCCACCTGTACCGCGTCACCTCTCCGAAGCTCGGCCGGGGCGGTCACCCGTCGCCCATTCAAGTACGTGCCGTTGGTGCTTCCCAGATCGTGCAGGGTCAGTCCACCTTCCGACGCCACCAACCGCAAGTGGAACTCCGAAGCATACGGATCGTCCAGGACAACGTCTGCCTCCTCGCTCCTTCCCAGCACCGTGGCGTCGGACACCGTGAAGTCCAGTCCGGCCTGGCTGTCGGATCTGACCACCACAACCTTCGTCCCGCGCCGCTTGCGCCGCTCGGGATGGATCCCGAGGTGGGTGGCGATACCCCGCGCCACCTGCCAGACGAAAAGATACACGAGGCCGAGGAAGATCAGCCGGAGGAGAGCGAGGATGATGTCGGGCATCTCAGACGATCTCGAGGCGGTACTTGCGATCGGCGAACACCACGACGGATCCGGGGCGCATCTCCACCGGTACGTTC
>JBKHJQ010000356.1:0-3259 GCA_046538055.1 Actinomycetota bacterium | reverse complement strand
GCATCACCTCCGCAAGCCGGTGGTCGAACAGCCCCAGTACAACCTCCTGTCCCGGGAACGAGTGGAGGAGGAGTACGCCCCGCTGTACGAGGGGATAGGGCTGGGGCTCACCACCTGGAGCCCGCTGGCGTCGGGGATCCTCACCGGCAAGTACCTGGACGGCGTTCCGGCGGGAAGCCGGGCGGAGATGCTGGAGTTCGTGGCGGAGAGGGCGAAGGACCCGGTGTTGGCCGCCCATGTGCGGGAGTTCATCTCCGAGGCCGAGCGGATCGGATGCACACCCGCCCAGCTCGCCATCGCCTGGTGTGTCCGCAACCCGAACGTGTCCTCGGTGATCACCGGAGCCAGCTCCCCCGCCCAGGTGAGAGAGAACATGGCCGCACTGGAGGTCGCCCAGAGCCTGGACGAGGAGGTGACGTCCCGGCTGGCGTCCATCTTCGCCTGAGCGGAGGAGTCAGAGGCGCCGGTCCAGGAACCGGATCGCCCGATCGAAGGCCCGGCGAGCCGTCTCGCGGTCATAGGCGGGACTCTCCGGGTCGGCGAAGCCGTGGCGGGTGTCGGGATACGTGTGAATGGTCACGTCCAGGTCCTCCAGACCCATCGTCGCCTCCATGAAGGCGGCTTCGTCGTCGGAGATGAAGCGGTCCTCCTCGGCCAGGTGGATCTGGTAGTCGGCCGCGGCGCCGGCGAAGTCGATCACCTGGCTGCCGTAGAAGGAGACGACAGCAGAGACCAGGTCGGGCTGGCGCACGGACAGCCACAGGCCGAGGGAGCCTCCCATCCCGTACCCGACCACTCCGATCTCGGTTCCCGCCGAGCGCTCCACCAGCAGCGCCGCCGACGAGGTTACGAGCGACACGAGCCGGTTGGGATCGGCATCGGCCAGCACCGCCTCCGCCTCCTCCTCGTCCGACGGCCTCCGTCCCAGGGCCAGATCGGGGGCCAGGACGGTGTACCCGGCGTCGGCCAGGGCGTCGGCCCGGCTCTTCACCGGCCGCGTCAGGCCCCACCAGGCCGGTAGCAGGAGGATTCCCCGACCCGGAGACTCGGGGGGACCGACGTAGTAGGCCTGGTCGTGCATCCGTCTCAGGCTATCGGCCGCGACGGGGACGTCGTCAGGCGGCCGGCCTCCGTCTGCCGTCGGAGCCGGCCCGGCTCCCGCTGCTCAGTAGTCGATGCCCCGGCGGGCCATTATCCCCTCGTCATAGGCGTGCTTGACCTTGCGCATCTCAGTCACGGTGTCGGCCAGCTCCACCAGGGGAGCGGGGGCGTCCCGGCCCGTGCAGATCACGTTCACGTCCGGGGGGCGGGATCGGATCGTCTCCACCACCTCCTCGGTGGAGACCCAGCCCCAGTTCATGGGATAGGTCACCTCGTCCAGGACGACGAGACGATGCTCACCTGCCTCGATGATCTCCGCTGCCCGGCGCCATGCCGCCGCCGCGATCGCCTCCGACTCGCTCATGTCGGGCGAGTCCCAGGTGAACCCGTCTCCCAGCGCGAACCAGTCCACGCCCAGCCGGCGCGCCACCTCCTCCTCTCCCACCTGCCAGTCGCCCGACTTGAGGAACTGGATCACGGCCACCGGCCATCCCCGGGCCACGGCCCTCATGACCGTCCCGAAGGCGGCGGTGGACTTGCCTTTACCGTCCCCGGTGTTGACCAGCACCAGGGAGGTGGCCCGGACCGACCCCCGGGGAGGAGGCTCGGTGGGTGGCTGCTCCGGGCTCATTCCCGCACGAGGCAGAAGGGGTGGCCGGTGGGATCGAGGAACACCCGGAACGACTCACCCGGTTGGTACTCCGCCTTCCTCGCTCCGATATCGAGCACGGCCCGCTCTCCCTCGTCCAGGTCGGCCACGTCGAAGTCGATGTGGGCCTACTGGGGGTGCTCGCTTCCCGGCCACACCGGCGGCACATAGTCGCTCACCTCCTGGAAGGCGATCGTGGCCCCTCCGTCGGACACGAGCTGGAGCCATCGGGGGCTGTCGAAGGACTGTTCGATCTCCCAGCCGGTGATCCGGGAGTAGAACTCGGCCAGGCCCCTGGTGTCGGGCGTGTCCAGGGCCACCAGGGCGAAGCGGGCGATCGCGGTCATTTCCTCTCCTCCATCGGGACTAGCTGCACGGGGTCCCCGGTCCGGACGCGGCCCTCCGTCAGCACCCGGGCGTACATGCGGCTCCAGCCGGGGTGGCGGCCGTCGTGCATGCGGGAGAACCTCCCGTCCATGAACCAGCGGGCGTTCTTGTGGCAGGGCGAGGTGGGATAGGTGATCTCGAGCAGCGCCGGGCCCACCTCCAGCCTCGCCCCGGGGCGGACCGCCGACCAGTCCAGGCCGCTCACGGTCAGATTCTCACCCGTGGCGCCGGCGTGCACGCGATGGCCTTCGGCCTGCAGGGCCTCGATCACCTCCAGGGAGTAGACGCACACCGTCTGATCGGGGCCGCCGTGATGGACGGTGTCGGCCTGGCGGTCACCCTCTACTCCGTCCACTCCGAAATGGGCCTCGGGAACGGGCAGCTTGGGGACCCCTCCGGGGGACACGTTGATCTGGTGGACTCGACCGGGCATGATTCGTTCCCCCGAAGCGTAGGAGAGTCATGGCGGACAATGTCACGGTTCTAGATCACCCCCTGATCCAGCACAAGCTCACCCTGATGCGCCGCAAGGAGACCGCTTCCTCCGACTTCCGGCGCCTGCTGCGGGAGATCGCCGGCCTGATGACCTATGAGGCCACCCGCGACCTGCCGGTGGACCGCGAGCGCATCGAGACTCCCCTGGCGGAGATGGATGCCCCCGTGATCGAGGGCAAGAAGCTGGTCGCCATCTCCATCCTGCGGGCGGGAAACGGGCTGCTGGAGGGGATCCTCGATCTGGTTCCCTCCGCCCGGGTGGGCCACATCGGCCTCTATCGCGACCCCGAGACGCTGGAGGCGGTGGAGTACTACTTCAAGGTCCCCGAGGAGATGTCGGACCGCGACGTGATCGTGGTGGACCCCATGCTCGCCACCGGGCATTCAGCGGCCGCCGCCCTGAGCCGGATCAAGGAGACCCATCCCCGCAAGATCCGCTTCCTGTGCCTGCTGGCGGCACCGGAGGGGATCGAGTACCTGAGCCGCCACCATCCGGACGTTCCGATACTCACCGCCGCCATCGACTCCCACCTGGACGACCACGGCTACATCATCCCCGGCCTGGGCGACGCCGGCGACCGCCTCTACGGCACGAAATGAGAGCGTTCTCGCGCATCGAATGCGACC
>JBKHJQ010000355.1:0-3288 GCA_046538055.1 Actinomycetota bacterium | reverse complement strand
GCCCCGTGTCGAAGACGGCGTCGGGATGGACCACGTTCACCCGGATCCCGTCGTCGGCCCACTCCAGAGCTGTCACCCGGGCGAGCTGGGTGAGGGCGGCCTTGGAGACGGAGTAGGCCGCCGCGCCCTTCCCCGGGGCGAGGACGTTGCGTGAGGCGATCACCGCCACCGCCGGGGAACCCGGGGAGCGGACCAGCAGGGGATGGAGAAGCCGGAGCAGGGAGGCGGCGGAATCGACGTTTACCTCCTGCACCCGCCGCCACTCGCCCTCGTCGAGGCTCGCCACGGGCCGGGAAGCGCCGAAGATCCCCGCCGCCAGCACCGCCAGGTCGATTCCCCCGAAGGCCTCCACACCCTCCGAAAGGGCGGCCGCCACGGCCTTCCCGTCGCGGACGTCGGCCCGCACGCCCAGCCACGCGCCATCGTCGAACGTGGAGGCGACTTCGGGGGAGATGTCCATTCCCACGACCGCTGCCCCCCGGTCCAGCAGCTCGGCCGCGCAGGCCCGCCCGATCCCGGAGGCGGCCCCGGTCACGACCGCCACCTGACCCGTCAGCGGGGGCGGCGCGCCGCTCCGGCGGAGCTTTGCCTGCTCCAGGTCCCAGTACTCCACGTCGAAGAGGTCCCCGGCCTCCAGGGCACGGTATCCGCCCAGATGATCCTCCGACCTCTCGAGAACCGGGATGGTGTGGTGGTAGATGTCGGCGGCGATGGCCGAGTCCTTGGGGCTCTTCCCCGCCGTCAGCATCCCCAGCTCCGGATCGAGCACCACCCGGGGGGCGGGGTCGAGCATCGTCAGATCGGCCTCGCTGCGCGGGCGGTGACGCTCGAAGTACCGGTGGTAGTCGGCCACATAGGCGTCCACGTCCCGTCCCACCAGCGGTATCCGCTTGGTGCGGATGACGTGGTCGGGGGTGAGCGGGCCGCGGGTGGCCAGCGACCCCAGGTCGGGGCGGGACACGAAGCGGGCCACGACGTCGTCCCGGTGGCGGGTGACGAGCATGGGCTTGCCCGCGGCGCGGGATATTTCCTGTCGCAGGGAGGCCAGCTCCACCCGGGGGACGTCACCCAGGTCCGAGGGAGGGGGAGGGGAGAGGGGTGCATGGCGCTCGAGCCACTCCTCGGCCCGGGTGATGAGCTCGGTGTGGCGGGCGTACGCCTCCCGGGTGGTCTCGGCGAAGGTGAACAGCCCGTGGTTCATCAGCACCATGCCGGCCGCGTCCTCGCCTGCCTTCCCGGGCCACAGCTCCGCCACCGCCTTGGCCAGGTCGAAGCCCGGCATCACATAGGGGACGATCAGCACATCGGAGCCCAGGGCCTCGGTCACCTTCTCGGGGCCGTCGGCCAGGTTGGTGAGGGTGACGATCACGTCGGCGTGGCTGTGCTGGACCGCCCGGTGCGGGATGAGGGCGTGCAGGAGGGTCTCCACCGACGGCTGAGGGGAGGAGGGATCCAGCCGGGCGGCGGAGAGGGCCGCCATCATGTCCGGGTCGGCCAGGGTGTCCAGGGCGATGAGGGCATGGAGGCGGGAGAGCGGCAGCGGGGTGAAGCCTGCCACCTCGATGGTGGCCAGGTCCCAGCCGCTCCCCTTCACGTACAGGGCTTCCGTCTCCTCCCCGGTGATGTCCCTCCAGGGGGCCTTCACCGATGTGTTGCCGCCTCCGTGCAGGACGAGTCCGGGATCGGACCCGATGAGGCGCGACCCGTAGGCGCATTCCTCCAGAGCGTCGGAGAAGGTGCGTGCGTCTTCCCATCGGTTCTGCATCGGACTCCCTTCCTTCTAGTAGGGCGTGTCGCCGCCGTCGACGTTGATGGACTGCCCCCGAATGATGCGAGCGTCGTCGGAGAGGAGGAAGGCGATCACCGCGGCCACCTCCCCGGGCCGAACCTTTCGTCCCAGCTGGGCCGGTCCCATGTCCTCCAACAGATCGGAGGGCTCCACCCCCAGACGAGGGCCGAGCCACTCGGCCACCCCGGCAAGCATGGGGGTGTCGACTCCGCCCGGGCAGACGGCGTTGACGTTGATCCCCTCCGGCGCCCACTCCCTGGCCAGGGAGCGGGTGAGGTTGATGACCGCCGCCTTGGAGGCGTTGTAGGCAGCCATGTTGGGATAGCCGACCTTGCCGGCGTTGGACGCCACGTTGACGATGGCACCGCCCCCATGGCGGCGCAGATGCTGGCCCACGGCCCGGGCGGTGACGAACGTTCCGGTGACGTTCACCGCCAGCTGCCGCCCCCAGTCCTCCGGTGTGGCATCCCAGGCGGCGTCCAGGGTGACGCTGCCGGCGTTGCACACCGCTCCGTCCAGCCGCCCGAAGGCGGACAGGCCTGCCTCGACGGCTGCGGAGACCTGGTCGGGGTCGGTCACGTCGCACACCGCGGCCACGGCCCGGTCCCCCAGTTCCCCCGCCACCCGGGAGGCTCCTTCTCCGTCGAGGTCCGCCACGACCACGGAAGCGCCCCGCTCGACCAGCAGGGAGGCGGTGGCGGCGCCGATCCCGCCTGCCGCCCCCGTCACCAGGTAGGCCCGCCCGCTCACCATGTCGGGTGGTTGGAGACTCCGCCGTCCACCACCAGATCGACGCCGGTGATCCACCGTGCCAGATGGGAGGCGAGGAACACGCAGGCGTCGCCCACGTCCTCGGGCGTGCCCAGCCGGGTGAGGGGAGCGGCTTCTTGCCAGCGGGCCACGCCCTCCGGCCACTGCTCCTCCAGGCCCTCTCGATGGATGAGGCCGGGCGAGACGCTGTTGACCCTCACGCCCCTACTGCCCCACTCCAGGGATGCCGCCCGGGCATGCATGATCAGGCCCGCCTTGGAGGCGGCGTAGTGGCCATGGGAGAAGGCGGGGTGGGAGCCCTCGATGGAGGCTATGTGGGTGATGGTCCCGCCGTGGGCCATGGCCTCGGCCGCGGCCCGGCTGAGACGGTGCACGGCCGCCAGGTTGGTATCCAGCACCCGGGCCCAGTCACGGTCGTCGATGTCGGACAGGTCGGCCAGCGGCTGGATCCCGGCGTTGTTCACGAGGTGATCCAGCCGGCCGGCCGCGGCCACCGTCTCCTGGATGATGCCGGCGGCCTCCGGCCGGGTGAGGTCCGCCCCCACCACGTGCGCGCCCCCCAGCTCGGCCGCCAGGGACTCGGCTGCGCCCCGATCTGTTCGGTAATGCAAGACGACGGTGGCGCCGGCGGCGACCATCCGGCGGGCGATCCCTCCGCCGATGCCCCCGCTCGCCCCGGTGACGAGGGCCACCTGCCCGCTCAGGTCGAGGGCGATGCTCATGGCGCC
>JBKHJQ010000018.1:0-14063 GCA_046538055.1 Actinomycetota bacterium | reverse complement strand
GCCTTGAAGCGCACGAAACGCAGCGCCCCCGGCGCCCTCCGCACCTCCACCACATCGCCTTCCTGCGCCTCCCCCAGCGGCACCTTGTCGAGGCTCGCCCGGGCGGGCCGCTCCCTCCGCACCCGGACCTCCACCACCGAGTCAGGCGACAGGACCATCGTCCGGGCGAAAAGCGAGTGGGAGGCCACCGGTGTCATGAGGATGGCCTCGATGGAATGGTCCACGAGGGGACCCCCCGCCGAGAAGCTGTAGGCGGTGGAACCGGTGGGAGTGGCGATTATCAGGCCGTCTGCCCGGTAGGTGAGGAACGGCTCCCCGTCCACCGACACCTCCAGGTGCACCAGGCGGAGGGTATCGATCTTCTCCACGACCACGTCGTTGAGCCCTGTGACCGTGGTGCCGTTGAGGCTGGCGCGGATGCCCATGCGGGGTACCGTCTCGTAGTCACCGGACACGAGGGACTCCACCACTCTGGGCAACTCCTCGGGCTCGGACTCGGTGAGAAAGCCGATCGTCCCCAGGTTGAAGCCGAAGATGGGGACGTCGTGGGCGATGGCAACCTGGATGGCAGCCAGCATCGTCCCGTCACCTCCCACCGCCACCACCATGTCGGGTGTGCCGTCGCTCACCGGCACCGGGTCCACCAGCTCGGCTACCCGTCCATCCCCCACCACCGCCATCCCGGCCGTCTGAGCCGACTCGACGAACCGGCGGGCGAAGTCGATCACCTCATCACGTTCATGCACCACCAGCCCCAGCTTCACGCCGGCACCTCCAGGTCCATGCGCACCGCCCCGGCCCGGCACCACAGGAAGACCTCCCGGTTGCCGTCCGCCCCCGCCAGGGGGGAGGGACTCACACCCTGGGCTCCCAGACCGGCATCGTCCAGACAGAGCATCACCTTCTCCACCGCCCGGCGCCGCACAAGCGGATCCCGCACGATGCCGCCGCGGCCCACATCGGCCCTACCCGCCTCGAACTGGGGTTTCACCAACAGCACGAGATCGGCCCCCGGCGCCGCCAGCCCCGCCAGGGCCTCGGCCACGGTGCACAGCGAGATGAACGAAAGGTCTCCCACGATCAGAGGGAATCGCTCCCCCAGCTCTCCATAGGCGACGTGCCTCAGGTTGGTGCGTTCCATCACCACGACCCGGGGATCGGAACGGAGAGCTTCGTCCAGCTGACCGTAGCCCACATCCAGCGCCACCACCGACGCGGCGCCGCGCTCCAGGAGCACCTGGGTGAAGCCCCCCGTAGACGCCCCCGCATCCAGGGCCCGACGCCCGCCGGGATCGATCCCGAAGGCGTCCAGCGCCCCGATCAGCTTGTGCGCCCCCCGGCTCACGTAGCGGGGCTCGTCGCTCGTGAGCCGGATCGGGACATCCGAGGTCACGAGGGACGCCGCCTTGGGCGTCGGTATACCACGCACCTCCACCCGTGCCTGCTCCACAAGCCGCTTGGCATCGGTGCGGGAGGCGGCCAGGCCGCGCCGGACCAGCTCGGCGTCGAGGCGGCTGCGGCTCAGGCTTCCCCCTCCGACGGGTCGAGGAGGCTCTCCAGCAGTCCGGCCAGGCGGGAGGCGGCCGGGGGAAGCTCGGCCGGATCCAGAGCCTCCAGCTCCGCCAGGGCGTCCGCCAGGCGTTGTCTCTCTTCGGGTGTCACCTCCATGACGGACATTATCGCCCATCTGGCCGCCACTGCCCAGGCACCCGCGCCGGGAGCGGCCCTCGCACCGGTTTGACACCATCCGGGGAAGCACGCCTACCTTCCCCTGTCGGTCTGACACACACCCAGTAGGAGCCACCCCATGCCGTCGTCACCAGAACAGGTTCCGGAGGGAAAAGACGCCGACACGCAGTGGCGGGCTCTCGGCCCCCGCCGGCGATTGCAGCTCATGGTCGCCGGCGAGGAGCCCGCAACCCCCGAGGAGGCGGTGGTCGCCCTGGGGTTCGCCCGCCGCCGGCTCAAGCGGAATGAGCTGTACGCCCTCGTGGCGCCCTGACCGCCTTCGTGGCGTCGCTGGCGGTCTCGCTGGCGATGGAGGGAGGTTTGACAGGGGATTCGCTCATAGGCGCCGGCGGCATCAGTGTGGGAGTGGGTCTGGGGATCGAGGTGGCGGGACACATCGCAGGCAAGCGGCTCGCCTCCCGAGCGCGCCGGGTCCTGTCCCGAAGCGACTGAGCCGGCGGTCAGGGACTATCGACCTGGGCACCCAGGATCAGGTTCACGGCCTCGGCCAGATCCGCCGCCACGTGGTCGGGAGCGGGTTCCAGCTTGTCGGCCCTCTCGGTCACACCGGTCATCACGAGCACGGATCGCCATCGCCGCCCCGCTGCCAGGGCGATATCGGTGTCCACCCGGTCACCGATCATCCAGATCGTCCCCTCCGGCACCAGGTCCTCGATCAGCGCCCGCATGGCCGGCATCGGCTTCCCGGCGGTGATGCCGACGGAACCGGCCGCCGTCTCCACCGCCGCCGCACAGGCGCCCGCCCCCGGCAGCAGCCCCCCTTCCGTCGGAAAGGTGGGATCGCGGTTGGTGACGATCAGCTCGGCGCCCTCCCGAACCGCGGTGGCGGCCCGGGCGACACGCTCGTAGCTCAGGTCACGGTCCAGACCCACGACCACGGTCTTGGCGGCGGCCGGGTCCTCGGTGAGGGCGAAGCCGGCGCCCGTCACCGCCTCGGAGATACCCTCTCCGCCCACGATCAGCACCGGCCCGGTGGCGATCAGCGACGCCGCCACCAGCGCGGAGGTGACGATCCGCTCGGGGGTGGCCTGATATCCCACCACCTCGGCCAGCTTGTCCTTCACGCCGCCGGGAGGCCGGGCGGAGTTGTTGGTGACGAAGAGCGGCGGGAGCCCTGCCTCGTCCAGGCGGCGCAGGGCCACATCCGATCCCGGGATGAGCATAGAGCCGCGATAGACCACACCGTCCAGGTCGCAGACCACGGCACCCGTCATGAGGTGAGGGAGGAGAACCGCTCCAGGACGGAGCGAAGGAGCCGTGTGGTCCGCAGCACCGACTCCACCGAGACCCTCTCGTCGTTCCCGTGGAAGAGGCTGAGGAACTCCCCGAACCCGATGCGGTCGTCGAACATGCCCACCCCGTAGGCCACGGTTCCCCGCTGGCGGAAGAAGCGGGCGTCGGTGGCCACGGTCATCAGAGCCGGCACCACCCGCCGGGAGCCGGTCTGGTCTTCGATCCCGTCCACGACCGCCTGCCACAGCAGGTTGTCCCGGGCGGAGGTGGTGGGCAGATGATCCGCCATGGGCACGATCTCGACGTGATCGGCGGCGGCGCCCATCGCCTTGTGCAGGTGCTCGTCGACCGACCTGCGGTCCATGCCGGGTAGTGCTCGCAGATCCACCTCTGCGACGGCCTCATCCGGGACCACGTTCGCCTTCACCCCTGCCGTCACCTTGTTGGGTGACACGGTCAGATGGGTGGCGGCGTGGACGTAGCGGGCGAAGGTAGGGTCGTCTTCGGCCAGCTGCTCGATGGCCGCGTCCACCCGGTCGGGGTCGGCCAGAGCATCCGCCAGCTCCGCGTCCAGATCCAGCCCGCCGACGAACTCCCGCCACTCCTCCGTGATGGCGGCCGGCATGGGGGTGGCGAACAGCCCGTTCACCGCCTCGGCCAGCGCACGCAGCGCGTTCTCGCTCCCGTAGGGGGCAGAGCCGTGGCCGGGTGTTCCCCGGGTTCGGAGCGTCGTCCAGTAGGGACCCTTCTCGCCCACCGAAACCGGGTACACCGGCCCGGTGGCGGTGGGGATGGCCGGATACGCCACCTCCGTCAGGAGGTAGTCGGCCCCCACCAGGTCCCAGTGGTTCTCCACCAGGTACTTGGCGCCCAGAATGCCGGAGTTCTCCTCGTCGGCCACCGCCGCCAGGACCAGATCGCCGGTCAGCTGCTTGTCGCCGGTGAGGTAGTCCCGGAACACCGTGGCCATGGCCGCCGCCACGTTGAGCATGTCGACCGCTCCCCGTCCCCACACGAAGCCGTCGGAGATCTCGCCCTGGAAGGGGTCGACCGACCAGCCCTCCCGGCTGACGGGGACCACGTCCAGGTGGGGAAGAAGCGCCAGGCTGGGCGCCTCCGGGTCGGTGCCGGGGAGGCGGTAGACCACGGACTGGCGCCCGGGCACGGGCTCGATCACCTCCCCGACCTCGCCCAGATACTCGGCCAGAGTCCGGACGGACCGTACCTCCTGGCCCGATTCCGGCGTCCCGTCGTTGACGCATCGATTCCGTATGAGCCGGACGAGCAGCTCGATGGTGGGATCGTCGGTCACCCCCAGCACGGTAGTAGCCCCCAGATTCCGTCTTCGCGAAAACGGTTCAGAGGAGGCCGAGGCTGGCCAGTTTGTCGAGGAGGGAGGGCATGGTGCCCGTGAGGGGGAGGCTGCGTGCCTCCTCCAGGGAGAACCATCCCACCCGGACGGCGTCGTCCCCGGGAACCGCCCTACCGCTCACCCGGGTGACGAGGAAGTCGATCATGACGTAGTGCCAGGCGGGCGGGTCGCCGGGACCCACGCTCTCGCCCGCCCACACCACCTCACCCACGTCCACGACCAGTCCGGTCTCCTCCGCCGCCTCCCGCCGGGCGGCGCTTCGCAGGCTCTCCCCCAGGTCCACCTTCCCTCCCGGCACGGCCCACAGACCCCGGCCCGGCTCCCTGCCCCGCTGCACCAGGAGGATCCGGCCATCCTCCACCACGGCCACTCCCACCCCGGGAACGGGACGGTCAGAGACGACGGGGGTCACGACCAGGACGCTCGTATGGCTCGTCGTCGTGATGCATGACGATCGACCGGGCGGAGAAGCCTCCTGCCTCGAAGAAGTTCTTGGCTAGCCGATGTCCGGGAAGGACATGGGCATCGAACTTGGTCAGCCCCTCCTCCCGGAACAGGTCCATCACCGTGTCCCGCATCACTTCCGCCAGACCCACCTCCCGGGCGTCGGGATGGGTGAACACCAGGCGTATCGAGCCCACTATCTCTCCCCGCGCCTGCGGGAGAAGCGTCTCCCGTCGGGCATAGAGCAATCCCAGGGGGATGCCCTCGATCTCGCCTACGAGGACACGCTGGTCGGGATCGGAGATCAGCTCCTCCAGGGTCTTCTCCACGGGCTCGGCCAGACCGTCCGCCCGGGGCCACATCGGGTGAAGGACGGCCATCTCCTTCTCCAGGCTGCGGTAGAGCTCCACCAGGGTGGGCAGATCATCGAGCGTGGCTTCACGGGCCAGTAGTCGCATCGGGTCGGAGGGTACCGTTCTACGAGTCCGTCCTGAGCAGGCGCCCGATGCCCCAGCGGGTTACGAGCCACATCGCCTCCGCCACGATGGCGGGGCCCATCTTCGACTTGCCATGCTCGCGATCCCGGAAGACGATGGGAATCTCCCGTACGTCGAACCCGGCCTGGTGTGCCCGCCATGCCATCTCCACCTGGAAGCCGTACCCCGATGCCCGGGCCCCCCGGTACGGGAGAACCGCCAGCGCCTCCGCCCGGAAAGCCCGGAAGCCGGCCGTGGCGTCATGGATCGGGATCCCCAGCATCACCCGGGCGTAGAGGTTCCCGCTCCGGGATATGAGCTTGCGGTGAAGGGGCCAATCCGGTGTGTCGCCACCCGGGACATAGCGCGAGCCGAGCGCCAGGTCGGCGCCCTCCCGGACCGCCGCCACCAGGCGGGGAAGATCGGCAGGATTGTGGGAGAAATCGGAGTCCATCTCGACAACGACCTCGGCTCCATCTGCCAGGGCGCGATCGAAGCCGGCGGCGTAGGCCGGGCCCAGCCCCTCCTTCTGGGCTCGATGCAGGACCTGCAGTCGGGGGAACTCCGCCGCCAGGGAGTCGGCCACCTCACCCGTCCCATCGGGAGAGCCGTCGTCCACGACCAGCAGGTCGTACCCGTGCAGGAGGACGGCCGCCGCCACGTGAGGGAGGTTCTCCCGCTCGTTGTACGTCGGGATTACGACGGTGACGGCCTCATGAGGCACAGTCGAAGCAGATCATCTTCTTCCGGTTGGCGAGCTGGCTGCTCCTCTTGACCAGGTAGCAGGACCGGCAGACGAACTCGTCGGACCGGGGGGCCTGAGCGTCGACGTTGAGAGTCAGCTCCTCCCGGCGGATGGCCCGCAGCTCGGCCGCCTCGTCCACCAAGAGGGCGTCCTCGGCCTCCTCGTCGAGAAGCTCCAGTTCCTCGGCCTCCAGCTCGTCGAGAGCCTCGTCGGTCTCATCCTCGCCGTCGCCTTCCTCCCCCTCTTTCTCGTCCTCGCCTTCGTAGTCCTCGTCGTAGTCACCCCCGTCGACGTCCTCGTCTAGGGCGACCTCGTCGTCCAGGTCCGCGTCGATATCGACGTCCTCATCGAGTTCGATGTCCTCGTCCTCGAACTCACCTTCCGGTTCCTCGTCTTCTGGTTCCTCGTCGAAATCGCCGAGTTCGTCTGTGGTCATACCTCTCTCAGCCCCCATCTGGCTGGGCGGCGGCGAGTATAGGGCGTCGCCGACTCGCCCGTTCAGCCGGTCAGATCTTCAAACGGATAGCCGCGGGAAGAACCCGTCCGCTCACCGGCGTATTCCCCAGGGGATCCCCGTCGACCTCCACCGGCCAGGGGAGCTCGGTCTCGAGCCGGAAGGAGGCGGCGCTGATGCGATGCACGCCGCGATGGCCGAGGTGCAGTCCCTTGACGATCTTGGGGACGAGGGTGGGAGCCTGGGACTTGGGCACGTCGATGACCTGCAGGTCGAGCTTCCCGTCGACCAGCATCGCCTTGGGAGCTATGTTCCAGCCTCCGGCGAAGAACTGGCCGTTGGCCATGACCACCGCCAGTGCGGGACCGGCGTACTCCCTCCGCTCGGTGACGAGGCTGATCTCGGTTCCCCGGAAGCGGGGCAGCCGAAGAGCGAACGACAGGAGATAGCGGCGCGTGCCGTACCTGCGGGAGAGACGGACCGCCGTCTCCACGGCCGCCGCTCCCACCCCGGACTGGGCGACGTTGACGAAGCGCCGGCTGCCCCACTCCCCTTCCAGCTCCCCCACGTCGATCTCATACACGTCGTCGCCCTGCAGGTGGGTGGCGGCTCCGGCCAGGTCTTGGGGAATCCCGAACGTTCGCAGGAGATCGCATCCCGTGCCGGCCGGAAGCACTCCCAGGATGGGCGGCCGCCCCCCATGCTCCGCCAGGACATTCGCGGCCAGGTTGACGGTCCCGTCGCCCCCCACCACCGCCAGCCGCTCTTCCGACGCCACCTCCGCCAGCGCTCTCCGCATCGAGGGGAGATCGCTGGGCGTGTGCACGCTCGCCACCACGCCGGCCTCCGCCAGGGCCTTCTCCACCTTCTCCCGGAGAACGGGTCGGGAGCCCGCCACCGGGTTGATCACGACCTGCCATGTCATCAGCCCACGCCCTGGGCGGCCACCACACCCCGGTCGACCGACCGCAGGGTCTCCGTCGCCACATCCGCCACTTCCGGCACGGCATCGCGGATCTGGCGGAGGAGGTCGACGAGCTGGCGGGAGATCCGGACGAAGTCCCCCGGTGCCATGGGGCGGTCCGAGAGGTCCTCGAACTCGGTGCCGTCGGCCCATTCGTACACCGCCCGGGCGACGCCGCCTTCCGGCTTGCGGCTGAGGGGGAGACGGTGACGGCGCTCGGTGGCTGTCAGCTCGTCCCACAGCTCCTCCAGGCGCTCCCACCTCTGCGCCAGCTCGGCGGTGGGCCATACCGGCACGCCCCCCTCCTCCCGCCGTGGCTCGTACACGAAAGTGGAGCAGAAGGCAGCCAGCTCCCTCAGGTCCAGTCCCCACAGAAGGCCCCTCTCCGAGGCCTCGGTCAGGAGGAGATCCAGCTCGTTGTAGATGAAGCGCAGGCGCTCTCCCCGCGGCGTCAGGCGCCACCCATCCAGGTACTCCCACTCGTCCAGCAAGTCGCGGATCGCCTGGAACTCCGCCACGAGTCCCACCCCCCGGCTCCGCAGGGACTCGCGCAACTGGTTCACCCTCCGCTCGGTCTTGCGGGCCTTCCGATACCAGTGGAGATGCTCGTCCGAGCGGGGGCATGCGGCCACGGGATGGGACGGCTTCTCTGGCTCGGGCTCTCTGCGGGACCCCGTCGGTCGGGGGACCTTGCGCAGGGAGCGAAGGGTCTCCTGGCGGAAGCGACGGTCCTTGGGCTTGAATGGCTTGGGGAGGCGGATGGCACCGGATCGCTCGGAACCTGAGACGACGTCCCGGGTGCCGATGGTGGACACTCTGCCCGATGTTCCCATCACCAGGAGCCGGGGGGCGCGGTCCTTGCGGCCCAGCTGCTTGAGAACGGCGTAGCGGCCTGCCTTGGAGCCGGTGGGGACGTCTATCACGTCGCCCGGTCGCAGCGAGCCCGTGAACCGCCCGGCCGGCTGACGGGACGACTCCAGCAGCTCTGCGTACTCGCTCACCGCACCCCGTTCGCAGGTCGCCTTCTCCCACTCCTCCTCCAGCCGCTCCTCCATCTCACCCAGCCGTCGCTCGGTCTGGGCGGTGTCCTCCCGGCGCTGGAACTGGGCGAAGGAGGAGTCGAGCAACTCCACCGCCCGGTCCTCCTCATAGTTCGCCACCAGGTTGGCCGCCATGTTGTAGGTGGGGCGGAAGCTGGAGATCAGGGGGTGGCTTCCGGCCGCGGCGATATCGGTGACCTCCTCGAAGCGCACGTACGGTGAGTAGAGCACAACGCCGTAGCCCACCTCATCGATGCCCCTCCGGCCCGCCCGGCCCGTCAGCTGGGTGTAGTCACCGGGCTG
This sequence comes from Actinomycetota bacterium, assembly GCA_046538055.1. Lineage (GTDB taxonomy): Bacteria > Actinomycetota > Acidimicrobiia > Spongiisociales > ZC4RG35 > ZC4RG17. The sequence continues at coordinate 5,283 of JBKHJQ010000018.1, read as the reverse complement.
CAGCATCTCGTGGGTCTCGCCGGTGAACTTGGAGAGACTCTCCAGGACCACCGTGCGGGCGGGCATGTTGATGCCGAGGGCGAGAGTCTCGGTGGCGAACACCACCCCCAGCATCCCGGCGGCAAAGAGCTCCTCCACCGTCTCCTTGAAGGCCGGGACCATCCCGGCGTGGTGAGCGGCCACACCCGCCTCCAGGCCGGCGATGAAGCGGTCGTATCCGAGGACGGAGAGGTCGGCGTCGGTGAGATGGGCTGTCCTCTCCTCCGCAATCTGCCGGATGGCCTCGCGGTCATCCCGCCGGCTGAGACGGATGCCCGAGTCGAGGATGGACAGGGCGGCGGCGTCGCATCCGGCACGTGAGAAGATGAAGTACAGGGCAGGAAGCATCCCCTCCTCCCACAGGAGCTCCACCACCTCATGCCGGCGGGGGGTGGCGTAGCGGCGGCCCCGGCCCCGATCCAGGCTGAGCATCCGCTGAATCCGGGGGTTGGGCCGGCGACGCCCATCCCGGGTCACGAAGGTGGGCAGGAGCCACGACTCCCGGGTTCTCCGGTCCTTCATCATGTACTCACTCTCCAGTGGAACCGGACGCTCCGTGGTGAGGATCAGATCGGTGGGGCCCCGCCGGGTGGCGATCCAGTCGGAGAACTCGTCGGCGTTGGCGATGGTGGCGGACAGGGCGACCAGCTGCAGGTGAGGAGGAGCGTGGATTATCACCTCCTCCCACACCGCTCCCCGGAAGGGATCCTGGAGGTAGTGGACCTCGTCCAGCACCGCCACCTCCACACCATCCAGCGCCTCGATGTCGGCGTAGATCATGTTGCGCAGGACCTCGGTGGTCATCACGACCACTTCGGCCCCTCCGTTGATCACGTTGTCGCCCGTCAGCAGCCCCACCCGATCCGGGCCGTAGCGATCCACGAAGTCCCCGTACTTCTGGTTGGAGAGGGCCTTGATGGGCGTGGTGTAGAAAGCCCGTCTGCCCTTCTCCAGCGCCAGATGGAGCGCCACCTCCGCCACCAGGGTCTTTCCCGCCCCGGTGGGGGCGGTGACGACCACGGAGCGACCGGAGGCGATCGATTCCGCCGCCTCGATCTGGAAGTCGTCAGGCCGGAACGGGAGAGCCTGGAAGTAGCTGTCCGCCGTCATTTCCGGAGCAGGAGCCGCACCAGCCAGTACGTGATCTCGTACATGAGGTACAGGGGTGCCGAGAAGAGCAGCAGCGTCATGGGGTCACCGGTGGGGGTGACGAGAGCCGCCACCACCACCACGATCAGGATGGCCCACCGTCGTCCCCGGGCAAGCTGACGGGAGTTGATCACCCCGGCGGCGGCAGTGGCGAAGAGAAACACCGGATAGAGGAACGTGACCCCGATCACGAAGATGAACCGGAGCGTGAACGAGTAGTAGTCCGACAGCCGGAGATCGTTGCGCACGTCAGGGAAGATGTCGAGCAGGAATCCGAGGGCCCGGGACAGCACCGAGTAGGCGAAGCCGATGCCGGCTCCGAACAGCACCACCATGGCAGCGATGATGGGTATGGCCCATCGACGTTCCCGCCGGTTGAGAGCAGGGTTCACGAACGCCCAGATCTGGTAGAGGACCACCGGACTGGCCAGGATGAGGCCGCCGAAGAAGGCGATCCGCATCAGCACCCCCCACTGCTCGGCAGGCTGGATCACCTGGAACTGGGCGTCGGGCTCGGCTTGGTGGAACGGGATCTCCAGGATCTCCCGCAGCGGGTCGGCGAAGAAGAAGGCGACGATGCCACCCACCAGGATGGCGGCGGCGGCCTTGACCAGTCGCCACCTCAGCTCCTCGAGATGGGCCAGGATGGGCCGGGCCTCGTCAGCCCTCACGCCGAGGCGTCCTGCTCGGGGTCGTCCTCTATCTTCTCCAGGTCGGATAGGGCATCGGACGGCTTAGGACCGGATTGGGGTTCGGGACCGACCCAGCGCAGCCCGCGGGTCTCGTCCGCCACATCGTCCATTCGGCGGTTGACGTCCTTGAACTCCCGCCGTACGTCGTCGATGGGCTCCTCCAGATCCCTGCGGATCTCCCGGAGATCCCCCACCTCCGCCTCCAGCCCGCGACGGAGGTCGCTGGCGGCCTGCCGCAGCTCCACTGTCCAGCGTCCGATCTTGCGGGCGATCTCGGGCAGCCGGGTGGGCCCGAGGACCACCAGGGCCACGAGCAGGATGATGATTATCTCGCTGCCCTGAATCATGCCCATATGGTAGAAGCACCGGACCAGATCCGGTCTTCGCGCATCAACTGCGGCCTATAGGCCGCAGTTGATGCGCGAAAAACAGGGAGGGAGGGGAAGTTCAGCCGGTCAGGAGACGGAAGGGATCGGGCTCAGAATCTATGGCCCGGGCGAACCGCTCGATCTCCTCTTCGGTGATGGGACCCTCACCGGTGATCTGATAGGTGACGCCGGTGGCGAGAAGGACGCTGACCACTCTCGAGTTGGCCGGCCGCCGCTGCATCTCTTGACACACCGGGCAAGTGAATGTGTAACTGCCCTCTTCGCTCGAGGGGGAGAGTTCCAGGGCGAGATCGCTGGGAGTGAGGTGGACATCGCCGCACCGGGAACATGTCGTCTTGATGGTGGTCATTTCTGTGTATCTCCACACTCCGCTGTCGACCATCTATCGACCCGTCACCAGCGGAACTGAAGGGATAGCCTCTACCGACCATACCGATCCAGGATCCGGCGCCCCAGCTCGGATAGGGATCCACTCACCTCCCCGCCTTCCAGCAGCCGGGCCCGATCCCCCAGGCGGAGCAGAAGTCGGGCTGCCACAGACGGATCGGAAGCCGCAAACGAGATGACTACCTCGTCTCCGGAGTCCTCCAGGACATCCACCGGGTAGTAGTCCATGACCCAGCGGGCGGCGGGACGCAGGGCGATCAGGCAGCGGACATCGTCGTCGGAGGGCGTGTAGCGAACACGGGGCTCGGGGGGTGCCGGCGGCTCCGGGAAGGCCTCGTCGGTGACCTCCATGCGGCGTATGCGATCGAGGCGGAAGATCCTCTCCGCTTCGGCCAGCCGGCAGTAGCCGGTGAGATACCAGTTCCCCAGGCTGGCGAACACGGCCCAGGGCTCCACCTGCCGCTGGGTGGTATCTCCCCGACCGAGGGACGTGTACACGATCTCGACCACTCGGCGGTCGGCGGCCGCTTCCCGCAGTGGCCTCACCAGATCCGGCTCCGGGGAGACGTCCACGGCCAGGCCGTCGGCGTCGGGTGCCACGGTGGCGGCCAGTTTGTCCACTGCCGACTCCAGCGCCGGGCTGCCCTCCCCGGCGGAGAGGACCGCCATCCCCGCCGCCAGCATCGAGAGTGCCTCAGTGGGGCTGAGACGGGGCGCCCGCTCGAAGTAGTCGGCCGTGTCGACCACCACCTCGTCGTCGTCTATGTACGCCACCATCAGATCCCCCGGCCCGTATCCGGGCAGGCCACATACGAAGACCATGTCCAGATCCCGGGCCAGATCCTCGTGGTCCCGGTATCCGAACCGGCGGCACACCTCGTCCACGGTGGACCCGGGATGGGAGATCACCCAGGGAAGCATCGTGAGGATCCGGGTCAGGCGGGAGGCCGTGCGGCTGCTCATCGCAGGGCCGCCTTCACCCGTTCGATCACCTGCTGCCGCAGCGCGGGCGGGTCCTTCACCTCCGCCTTGTCGTCGAAGCTGAGGATCCAGCCGATGAAGGCATCGACGTTGGCGACCGGAAGCTCGACGGTGAGCGGGCCGGAGGTGTACTCCACCCGCAGGGTGCGGGCCGCCCACCAGGCCATCTCGGGATCGAACTCCACCGTCGCCACCACCGTTTCGTCCTGGCCGGCTTCCCAGGGTTGGGTGTCGATCGCCGACTGCAGGTCGAAGTCCTCCGGCCTCGTGAAGCCCCCGGCGTCCGGCGCAACCTCCAGCCCCTCGATCCGGTCGACCCGAAACACCCTGACGCCTTCTTTGGCCCCGCCCACCAAGTACCAGTGCCCCCGGCGATGCCCCAGGCCGTAGGGTCTCAGCTCCCGGGCCTTGCCCCGGTACTCGAAGGTCACCACCCGACGCTCCGTCACCGCCGCGAACAGGTCTCCCAGCCGATCGGCAGCCGAGCCCAGATCCGCTCCCAGCGGCTCCGAGCCTCCACCCGGGCCACCCCCGCCCAGCTTCAGGAGAGCCTCGGGGGCGGCGGGCCCACCCCCCAGGCGCACCACCCGGGCAGCCAGCGCCAGCGCGGCCCTCTCCTCGTCGGTGAGGCCGGGGTCGGGCATTCGGTACGCATCCGGATCGATCACATAGCCGGACTCGATGCCCCAGCCGTTCCCGTCACTCAGCTCCAGGGGGATCCCGATGCCCCGCAGGAGGTCCTTGTCCCGCTCGAACATCCTCCGGAAGGCCTCGTCGCCGGATCCGCCGTATCCCGCCACCTGATAGCGGATCTCGTCGGCGGTGACGGGACGGCTCGAGGTGAGGAGGAACGCGAGCAGGTTGAGCAGCCGCTCGATGACTTTCCGCACGGGGCCATTCAAACGGATGGGTCCGCGGATGTGAACGACTCCCCGACCGTTCCGGCCCGAACTCGCCGCTAGAGACTGTCTATCAGCCTGTCCACCCGCTCGTCGTGGGACTTGAAGGGATCCTTGCAGAGGACCGTGCGCTGGGCCTGGTCGTTGAGCTTGAGATGCACCCAGTCGACGGTGAAATCCCGCTTGCGAGCCTTGGCCACGCGTATGAACTCGCCCCGGAGCCGGGCCCGGGTGGTCTGGGGCGGAGTCCGGACCGCTTCGGCGATCTCGGCGTCGGTGATCATCCGGTCGACCATCCCCTTGGACGCCATCATGTTGTAGACGCCCCGCCCCCGGTCGACGTCGTGGTAGGACAGGTCGAGCATGGCGAGACGGGGATCCGAGAGCGACAGGCCCCGCTGGCTGCGATAGCGCTCCAGCATCTTGTACTTGACTACCCAGTCCACCTCCCGGTCGAGGGTCATGGGGTCTTTCTCCAGGCCCGTGAGCAGGTGCTCCCACATGTCCACCGCCCGCTGCACCTGAGGGCTGAATCCGGGGCTGCGGGCGAAGCGCATGGCCCGGTCCAGGTACTCCCACTGGATGTCGAGTGCCGACAGTTCCCGCCCGTTTGCCAGGCGCACCTTCTTGCGGCAAGAGAGGTCGTGGGAGATGTCCCGAATGGAACGGATCGGGTTCTCCAGGGTCAGGTCACGGAAAACGACGTCCCGTTCGATCATCTGCAGGAGGGCCGCCACCGTCCCGACC
>JBKHJQ010000017.1:0-14065 GCA_046538055.1 Actinomycetota bacterium | reverse complement strand
GAGGAGCACCACATCGACAAGTGGGCCTTCACCACCCCCTTCGTATGCGGAGCCCGCAACCTGGGAGAGGCGCTCCGCCGCATCGGCGAGGGGGCGGCCATGATCCGGACCAAGGGCGAGGCCGGCACCGGCAACATCGTGGAGGCGGTCCGTCACATGCGAGCCATGAACAACCAGATCGCCGCCGCCACCCGGCTGGGTGATGAGCAGCTCATGACGGCCGCCCGCGACCACGGAGCGCCGGTAGACCTTCTGCGCCTGGTGCGGGAGGAGGGCCGCCTCCCGGTGGTCAACTTCGCGGCAGGGGGAGTGGCCACTCCCGCCGACGCCGCCCTCATGATGGCGCTGGGCTGCGACGGGGTCTTCGTCGGGTCGGGCATCTTCAAGAGCTCCAATCCGGAGGCCTACGCCCGGGCGATCGTGGAGGCCACCACCTACTGGGAGGACGCCGCCAAGGTCGCCAAGGTCTCCACCGGCCTGGGCGAGGCGATGTCCGGCCTCGCTGTGGACACCCTGGAGGACTCCGAGCGGCTCGCCACCCGGGGCTGGTGAGCATGGCCCGGGTGGGAGTGCTCGCCCTGCAGGGGGACGTGCGGGAGCACCGGCGGGCCTTCTCATCCCTGGAGGCGGAGGTGCTTGCGGTTCGAAGTCGCGAGGATCTGGACGACCTGGAGGGGCTGGTCATCCCCGGCGGGGAGTCGACCACCATCGGGAAGCTGGCCGAGCGCTTCGGGATGCTGGAGCCGTTGCGGGCCCGGATCAGCCAGGGGCTGCCGGTCTTCGGCACCTGCGCAGGCATGATCTTCCTGGCGGCTTCGGTGACGGAGGGATCCCAGCCGCTACTGGGGGTGCTGGACATCGTGGTCCAGCGCAACGCCTTTGGCCGCCAGAACGACTCCTTCGAAGCCGACCTCGACATCGCCGGGCTGGACGAGCCCTTCCACGCCGTCTTCATACGGGCACCCTGGGTGGAGAAGACCGGCTCCGGGGTTGAGGTACTCGCCCGGGTGAACGACCATCCCGTGATGGTGCGGCAGGGCACGATCCTGGCCGGATCATTCCATCCCGAGCTCACCGACGACGACCGCATCCACCGGATGTTCCTCGATCTGGTGGCGGCACACTCCAGCTAGGAGAGGCATGGCCGGACACTCCAAATGGGCCAACATAAAGCACCGGAAGGGCCGCCAGGACGCGGCGCGGGGCAAGCTGTTCGCCAAGCTCGCCAAACGCATCGAGGTGGCGGCCCGGGAGGGAGGAGGCGACCCCGCGTTCAACCCCACACTGGCCACGGCGGTGGAGAAGGCCAAGGCCGCATCCATGCCCAACGACAACATCGATCGGGCCATCCGGAGAGGCACCGGGGAGGTGGAGGGAGCCGTCTACGAAGAGGTCTGGTACGAGGGATACGGAGGCGGGGGAGTCGCCCTCTACGTCCAGATCCTCACCGACAACCGCAACCGCGCCGCCTCCGACGTGCGATCCACTTTCAACCGCTTCGGCGGCAACCTGGGTGAACCCGGCTCCGTGGCGTATCTGTTCACCCAGAAGGGGACGGTCCTGGCCAGGGGTGACGAGGACGAGATCATGTTCGCCGCACTGGAGGCGGGAGCCGAGGACATCCGCGACGGCGGCGACGGCACGTTCGAGGTGATAACGGCGCCTTCCGATCTCCCCGCCGTCCGATCCGCCCTCACCGAGGCGGGCATCGACGTCGAGTCCTCCGATGTGACCCAGCTGCCTTCCGCCACGGTGCCGGTGGGGGAGGCCGAGGCCAAGCGGCTCCTGCGTCTGATCGATGCGCTGGAGGACCTCGACGACGTGGAGGCGGTGTTCTCCAACTACGACATCGAGGACGCGGTGATGGAGCAGGTCCTGGCCGAGGTGTGAGCATCCGGGCCGGAACATTCCCCGGCTCTGTCGCCCGCGCCGCCTATGATGTAGAACACGTGTTCGTCTTGGGTATCGATCCGGGTCTCACCGCCACCGGCTACGGCCTCGTCCGCTCCGGCCACCCCCTGCGGGCTGTGGCGGCAGGGGTCATCCGCACCTCTCCCGGGCTGGCCATAGGGGAGCGCCTCGCCCATCTCCACCGGTGCCTCGCCGAGCTGCTGGCCGAGCACCGACCCGACGCGATCAGCGTCGAGTCGGTGTTCACCAACCGCAACCTGAACACGGCCATCTCGGTGGGACGGGCATCGGGCGTGGCGATCCTGGCGGCCGCCCAGGCCGGCCTGGAGGTGACGGAGTACGCCCCTACGGCCGTGAAGTCGGCGGTGACCGGCGACGGCTCCGCCGACAAGAAGGCCGTGGCCGCCATGGTGGCCCGGCTGCTGGGGCTCTCTGCCCCTCCCACGCCGGCCGATGCCGCCGACGGCCTGGCCGTCGCCCTGTGCCATCTGCGCTCGGCACCGCTCCAGGCCCAGACCCGTCGGATCATGGGAGGACGCAGGTGATCGGGCGCATCAGGGGGACGCTTTCGGCGGTGCGACCCGAGGGCGTCCTGATCGATGTGGGAGGGATCGGCTACGAGATATCCATGACGCCCGAAGGGGTGGGGGCGCTCCCTCCGGTGGGAGAGGAGGTGGTGGTCCATACCCATCTCCAGGTGCGGGAGGACGACATGAGCCTCTACGGCTTCACCAGTGCCTCCGACCGGGATCTGTTCCGGGTCCTCATATCCGCCAGCGGTGTGGGCCCCCGGGTGGGCATGGCTCTGCTGGCCACCCTCAGGGCAGATCAGCTGCGCCGGGCCATCGTCGACCAGGACATAGCAGCGCTCAGCACGGCTCCCGGAGTGGGCAAGCGATCGGCCCAGAAGCTGATAGTGGAGCTGGGCCCCAAGCTGGCCGACGCCGAGACGGAGCTGGCCACCGCCACCGGATCCGCACAGGTGCGTCAGGCGCTGGAGCAGCTCGGCTACGGCAACGAGGAGATCAACGCGGTCGTGGCCGACCTCGACACCGACCAGCCGGTCGAATCCCAGATCAAAGACGCCCTCAAGGCGCTGGGGAGGGCACGAGGTGCGTGAGGAGAGCCTGCTCAGCCCCACCGCCCCCGACGAGGTCGAGGTGGGCCTCCGCCCTCATCGCCTGGATGAGTTCATAGGCCAACACCGGGTGAAGGAGCGGCTGTGGATCTCGATAGAGGCTGCCCGGGCCGAGGAGCGAACCCTCGACCACGTCCTCCTCTCCGGACCACCCGGGCTGGGCAAGACCACCCTGGCCGGCATCGTGGCGGCTGAGATGGGCACCCATATTCGTGTCACGTCCGGGCCTGCCCTGGAACGGCCGGGAGACCTGGCGGCGATCCTCTCCAACCTGGAGCCGGGCGACGTCTTCTTCATCGATGAGATCCACCGTCTTCCCCGCACCGTGGAAGAGGTCCTCTACCCCGCAATGGAGGACTACGTGATCGACATCGTGCTGGGAAAGGGTCCCACGGCTCAGTCGATACGCCTCGACCTTCCCCGCTTCACGCTCATCGGCGCCACCACCCGCAAGGGCACGGTCACCGCTCCACTCCGCGATCGGTTCGGTATCGAGGAGAAGCTCGACTACTACACCGCAGCCGAGTTGGGATCGATCGTGACGAGGTCCGCGGCCATCCTGGGAGTTGATCTGGAAGACTCCGCCGCCCAGGAGATCGCCCGCCGCAGCCGCTCCACACCCCGCATTGCCAACCGTCTGCTGGCGAGGGTGCGGGACTACGCCGTGGCCCGCGCCGACGGGCATGTGGACCGGTCCGTGGCCGATTCCGCCCTGGCCGTGTTCGAGGTGGACGAGCTGGGCCTGGACAAGGTGGATCGGGGCATCCTCGAGTCCATCATCGTCAAGTTCGGCGGAGGCCCGGTGGGGCTGGGCACCCTGGCGATCGCTGTGGGGGAGGAGCCCGAGACGGTGGAGGACGCCTACGAGCCGTTCCTACTCCAGGCGGGCTTGATCCAGCGGACGCCCCGGGGCCGGATCGCCACCGACGTTGCCTACCGTCACCTGGGGCTGGAGGAGCCCGGCCAGTCGACCCTCCTCTGAGTCGACCACACTCCAGGTCCACATGCTCACCGCCGATTTCGACTATCGCCTCCCGGATCGGGCCATCGCCCAGTCCCCCGTCGAGCCCCGCGATGAGGCACGCCTCCTCAACACGACCACCGGACGCGACCACGTTTTCGCCGAGCTGCCCGACCTCCTGGAGCCGGGGGACCTGCTCGTCCTCAACGACACCAAGGTGAGGGCGGCGCGCTTGCATGGCCGCAAGGAGGGAACAGGCGGTCGAGTGGAGGTGCTCCTCTTGGAGCGGCACCCCGACGACACCTGGGAGGCCATGGTTCGCCCGGCCCGTCGGTTGCGCCAGGGGTCGCGGTTCACAGCCGGGCCGATCCACGGGGAGCTGCTCACCGCCCCGGTGGAGGGAACAGCCCGGATAGTGCTCCGCACCGACCTCGACATCGAGGATGCGATCGAGATGGCGGGGGAGGTGCCCCTTCCTCCCTACATCACCACCGAGCTGGCCGACCGGCAGCGCTATCAGACGGTGTACGCCTCTGCGCCCGGCTCCTCCGCCGCCCCCACCGCCGGCCTCCATTTCACCGACGCCCTGCTGGACCGAGTCGGGGAGAGGGGAATCGGGATCGCCACGGTCGAGCTTCGGGTGGGGATGGGGACCTTCCGGCCCATGACCTCACCTCGGGTGGAGCAGCACCACATGCATCGGGAGTGGGTTTCGGTGCCTTCCCACACTGCCGCCGCCGTGCAACAGACTCGGATGGAGGGGAGGCGGGTGGTGGCGGTGGGTACCACCGTCGTCCGGGCCCTGGAGACGGCGGCCCGGGAAGGGGAGATCCGCCACTGGGAGGGCCATACGGACCTCTTCATCACACCCGGCTTCCGGTTCGCGGCCGTCGACCGCCTCATCACCAACTTCCACCTTCCCCGGTCCACCCTGGTGGTGATGGTGGCGGCGTTCATGGGGCCCGGGTGGCGGGACGCCTACCAGACGGCCCTCCGGCGGGGATACCGGTTCCTCAGCTTCGGGGACGCCATGATGGCGGACCGGGCGGAGGCGGCATGACCGAAGCCGCCCGATGGCACGCCCAGGCTGCGGAAGGAGGTGCCCGCGCCGGGTGGCTCGACCTCCCCCACGGCCGGGTGCCGACACCCGCATTCATGCCGGTGGGCACGCGAGCGGCGGTGCGGGCGGTGGATGTGGCGGATCTGCGAGCGGTGGGGACCCGGATCGTCCTCGCCAACACCTATCATCTCATGCTCCGGCCCGGCGCCCAGGTGGTGGCCGACCTGGGGGGTCTGCACCGATTCATGGGATGGGAAGGCCCGATCCTCACGGATTCGGGGGGCTACCAGATCCTCTCCCTCGACCCCGCCATCGACGAGGAGGGGGCTACGTTCCGCTCCACCTACGACGGGTCGGAGGTCCATCTCTCCCCGGAGGGGGCGGTGCGGATCCAGGAGCAGCTCGGGCCCGACATCGCCATGGTCCTGGACGTGTGCCTCCCCCTTCCCTCCCCGCGTCGGGCCTTGGAGGAGGCCATGGAGCTCACGCTGCGCTGGGCGGAGAGATCCCTGGCCTCGCATACCAGAGCCGACCAGGCCCTGTTCGGGATCGTCCAGGGAGGCGTCGAGCCGGATCTCCGGGCGGAATCCGCCCGGAGGACCGCCGCTCTGGGGTTTGCCGGGTACGGGATCGGGGGCCTGTCGGTGGGCGAGCCGCCGGAGGACAGGAACGCGGCTCTGGCGGCGACGACGGCCGAGCTGCCCGCCGATCGCGTCCGCTACGTGATGGGGCTGGGCGACGCAGAAGGGGTGCTGGACGCCATCGGTCAGGGCGCGGATCTGTTCGACTGTGTGTGGCCGACCCGTCTTGCCCGGCACGGGCGGGTCCTCACGCCCGACGGTGACTACAACCTGCGCCGGGCTCAGTTCGCCACCGACGCCGCTCCTCTCCATGCCGGGTGCTCCTGCCTCACCTGCCGCAACCACCATCGGGCCTATCTCCGTCACCTCCTCATGACAGGGGAGCTGGCGGTGCACCGACTGCTCACCATCCACAATCTGTCGTACACGCTGGACCTGGTGGCGGGAGCGCGGACAGCCATTCTGGAAGGAGAGTTCTCCCGGTTCCGGGAGGGAGTCACCCGTCGCAGGCAGGCAGGGGGTTGGTGACCCGGGCCTCCCCCTCCTAATCTGCGCCGCCCCAGAACGTTCGAGAGGTAACAGTGCCCATCGTCTTTGCCCAAGAAGCCAGCGGGACCGGCTCGCTCATCTTCCTCCTCCTGATGGTGGCGGTCTTCTACTTCCTGATCATCCGTCCTCAGCGGAACCGAGCCAAGAAGCAGCAGGAGCTGGCGGCCTCCCTGCAGCTGGGGGACGAGATCCAGACCATCGGAGGGATCAAGGGGCGGGTCAAGCGACTCGACGAGGACGACGTCATACTGGAGATCGAACAGGGGGAGGTCCGGATGAGCCGGCGATCGGTGGCGAACCGCCTGGGCCCCGAGCGGGAGACGACCGAGTAGGCGAAGCCGGACCCACAACGCCGGACTCGGTGCCCGCGGCTCCGCATCAGAAACACGGATCGGCGGACCGAGGCCGTAGACTGGGGGTGTGGAGCAGTTCACCGACCTCATACGCGACATACCCGACTTCCCGGAACCGGGGGTGGTGTTCAAGGACATCACGCCCATCCTCAACCGGGGAGAGGCGTTCTCCGACCTGGTATCGAAGATGTCCGACCCGTTCCGGGAGGCGGGGGTCACCCAGGTGGCGGGGATCGAGGCGCGGGGCTTCACGCTGGCCGCTCCCATCGCAGTCGAGTTGGGCGCCGGCTTCATCCCGATTCGCAAACCGGGGAAGCTGCCCTTCAAGACCAGGATGGAGGAGTACAGCCTGGAGTACGGAACCGACCAGCTGGAGGTCCACGTCGACGCCGCCGGCCCCGAGGACATCGTCCTCCTGGTGGATGACGTCATCGCCACCGGAGGCACCGCCGCCGCGGCCCTGCGGCTGATGAAGTCGATCGGTGCCGAGGTGGCGGGCTTCAGCGTGTTCATCGAGCTGGCCTTCCTACAGGGGAGAGCCAAGCTGCCCGAGGTTCCCTACCATGCCCTCCTCGTATACGACTGACGTCGATCCGGCACCCGCCACGTTCGAGGACGTGGTGGAGGCCTTCCTGACCCACCATCCCCACGGGGACGTGGAGCTCCTCCGGCGCGCCTACGACCTGGCCGAGCACGCCCACGGCGGGCAGCGCCGCAAGACGGGCCACCCGTACATCACCCATCCCCTGGCCATCGCCTGGCACCTGGCGCATTACGGGCTGGATGCGGCCACGGTGGCGGCCGCCCTCCTCCACGACACCGTGGAGGACACCGAGGTGACCCTGGAGCAGCTGGCGGCCGACTTCGGAGCGGAGATCGCCGCTCTCATCGACGGGGTGACCAAACTCGACCGCATCGAGTATTCCACGGTGGAGGAGGCCCAGGCGGCCACCATCCGCAAGATGGTGGTGGCGATGGCCCAGGACGTCCGGGTGCTGCTCATCAAGCTGGTGGACCGCCTCCACAACATACGCACCGTCTATGCCCTCCGGGAGGAGAAGCAGAGACGCGTCGCCCGGGAGACCCTCGACATCTACGCCCCACTCGCCCATCGCCTGGGTGTGCAGGAGATCAAGCACGAGCTCGAGGATCGCTGCTTCGCCATCCTGCACCCCGGCCCGTTCGCCGAGATCGAGGAGAAGCTGGACGAGAGGGGAGTGGAGCGAAGCGTCTTCATCGAGAAGATGATCGCCGAGATGGAGGGGGTTCTGGCCGAGGCCGACATATCCGCCCAGGTGACCGGGCGTCCCAAGCACCACTATTCGATCTACCGGAAGATGGTGGAGCAGGATCGCCCCTTCGAGGACATCCACGACCTGATCGGTATCCGGGTCATCGTGGGGAGCACCCGGGACTGCTACGCGGCACTGGGACTGATCCACAGTCATTGGGTGCCGATCTCCGGGCGCTTCAAGGACTACGTGGCCATGCCCAAGCTCAATCTCTACCAGAGCCTGCACACCACGGTCGTGGGGCCCGACGGCAAACCCCTGGAGGTGCAGCTGCGCACCGAGGAGATGCACCGCCGGGCGGAATCCGGCATTGCCGCCCACTGGCGGTACAAGGAGGGTGCGGACGCCACCCGCCAGGCCTGGATCGACCTGGGTGACCTGGAATCCGACGACCCCTCCGAGTTCCTCAACAATCTCAAGCTCGACCTCTACGAAGACGAGGTCTTCGTGCTCACGCCCGCCGGTGACGTCAAGACGCTTCCCCGGGGGGCGACCGCGGTCGACTTCGCATATGCCGTCCACACCGAGGTCGGCCACAGGTGCGTGGGGGCGCGGATCAACGGGCGCCTCCTGCCGCTCTCCACCAGGCTCAGCTCCGGCGACATCGTCGAGATAATCACCGCCCGCCGCGAAAGCGGGCCCAGCCGGGACTGGCTCACCTTCGTGCGCACCTCCCGGGCCCGCTCCAAGATCAAGCAGTGGTTCCTCAAGGAGCGGCGGGACCAGGCACTCACCGACGGCAAGGAGGAGACGCTTGCCTCCATCCGCAAGGAGGTACGCGGGCTCTCGAGCTCGGAGCGGGATGAGATCCTGGCCGAGGTCTCAGCCGAGCTGGGATACCGAGACACCGAGACGATGTTCATCAAGGTCGGGGATGGAACGATCTCGGCCGCAGCCGTCGCCTCCAGGGCGGCCCGGATCCACACCCCACCGGAGCCCGCCGGGCCTCCGCCCCTCATCTCCCGCCGGCGTCCGGACAGGGAGGGGCCGCCGGTGATCGTGGAGGGAATGGACGACATGCTGGTGCGCCTGGCCAAGTGCTGCGAGCCGATACCCGGTGACCCCATCGAGGGGTTCGTGACGGTGGGCCATGGAGTCTCGGTGCACCGCTCGGATTGCACCAACATCGACGCCCTGCGATCACAGCACGAGAGGATCGTCGACGTGACCTGGTCCGGCGACCAGTTGACCAGCTACTCGGTGTGGATCCAGGTCGAGGCTCTTGACCGCACCCTCCTCCTGCGGGATGTGACCGCGGTGATCTCCGACACCGGCGGCAATATCAGCGCCTCCTCCACTATCACCGGTCGTGACCGGGTGGCGATCCTCCGCTACGAGGTGGAGCTGTCCGATCCGACCCAGCTTCCCCGCATGCTGGCGGACATCCGGGGTGTCGACGGCGTCTACGCCGTCAAGCGCATCCCCCAACCGGGATGAGCGCCGCCCTGCGGCAGATGGCGCTGAGCCTGCTGTTCGTGGGGACGATCGGCCTGATCGGCGCCTCGGCTCTACCCCCCAGCCCCGTCGCCGAGCCGTCCGGTGCCGGGTCGACCGTACCCGCGGCCGCAGGCACCGATCCGGGCCCTCCCGCCACTCTCGCCTTCGCCGCTCCCACGACGGGCTCCACTTCGGTGCCCGACGTCGCCCGGTCTCTGTCCGTCGTGGCCTACCCGTCCGACGTGGACGTGGATCTCAGGCTGACCGACTCCACCGGAACCTCCGTCAGCTCCACCGGGACCTACGAAGGGGAATTGCGGGGCGAGGTCTCGTTGGAGGCGTCCGGTCCGGGATTGCGAACCGAGAGTCACACCCTCCCTCCTGATCGCACCGGGACCTACGAGGTCTACCTGGACCCGGCCGACCAGATCGTCGACAGGACGATGGTCTTCACCACCGGGGCCGCTCCCAAGCAGGTCGCCTTCACACCCGACGGCTCCGAGCTATGGGTTACCCTCCTCGGGGGAGCGGGTGTGGAGATATTCGACCCGGTCGGCGGGGAGCGGCTCGGTGGGGTGGACCTCCCGGAGGCGGGGGCGGTGGAGGTCATCTTCGACACACAGGGAGAGACCGCCTGGGTCAGCCAGATGGAGACGGCCCGTGTATACGAGGTGGACGTGGCGACCCGCACGGTGAGCAGGGTGCTGGAGACCGGCGGGTCCTGGACGAAGGTGATGACCCTGTCCCCTCAGGAAGATCGCCTGTGGGCGTCCAACTGGGTGAGCAACGACGTCTCCGAGTTCGACGTCGCGACCGGGGAGCTGGTGCGCCGGATCCCCACCGTGGCGACGCCCCGGGGCCTGGCCACCGACGCAGCCGGCACCCGGCTGTACGTGGCGGGCTTCGACGCCGGCGAGCTGGAGGTGATCGACCTGGCCACCGGGGAAGGGGAGGTGATCCACCGCACCGGCGGCGCCTTCCGTCATCTCGTCCGCGATCCAGCGGGAGGCGGGGTCTTCGCCTCCGACATGGCCGCAGATCGCATCCACCTCATCGATCCTGAAGACGACTCTGTCGATGAGTTCGCCACCACCGACCGCCTCCCCAACACCATCGACGTGACGCCCGAGGGAAGGGTTCTGGTCGTCTCCAACCGGGGGCGCAACAACCCCGAGAGCTACTACCTGCCGGGGCCGGAATGGGGCTCGGTGCTGCTCTTCGACACCGAGACCGGAGAGATCCTGGATGCGATCGTGGGCGGCAACCAGCCCACGGGCCTGGACGTGTCCGAGGACGGCGAGTGGCTGGCCTACTCCGACTTCCTGGACGACCGGGTGACGGTCCTGTCGCTGCCTTCCGCCGAGGAGCTGCGAGCCGGGGGTGGTGGCCGCTCCGAGTCCTACAAGGCGGAGCTCGCCAAGTGATCGTCGGCACCCGCTCGCTTTGGCTGGCCCAGACCAACGCCTACGCGCTGGCCCGGGAGCGGGGCGGCCCCGGCATCCTGGTCGATGCTCCACCCGACCCGGCCGCGGTGCTAGCGCTCACCCGGGAAGCGGACATCCGCCCCGTGGCCCTCCTCCTCACCCACGGGCATGTCGACCACATGGGAGGGTCCGGAGCTGTCGTGTCCCAGACGGGGGTACGAGCCTACGCCCATCCCGACGACGACTTCCTGACCCTCGACCCGTCCTCCCAGCTCAAGGTGCTCTTCGGCATGGAACCTCCCGGTGACTTCGCTCCCCCTGCCCACCTCGACCCTCTGGAGCACGGCCAGGTGCTGGACCTGGCCGGCATCTCGGTGCGGGTGCTGCATACGCCCGGGCACACTCCCGGGCACTGCTGCCTCCACGTGGAGGAGGAGGGTCTGCTCCTGTCCGGGGACCAGCTGTTCGCCGGCTCCATCGGCCGCACCGATCTGCCGGGAGGGGACCCAGAAGCCCTGGCGGAGTCCATGCGGTCCCACGTCATGTCCCTGGCCGACGACACCCGGGTCCTCCCCGGCCACGGCCCGGAGACCACCATCGGGGAGGAGCGCCGCAACAACCCGTTTCGCCGACTGTGGGAGCAGGGCGCGTAGTCGACGACAGATCGACTACGCGCCCCTTGTCCCGGCCTCAGCTGTCGAACTGGAAGTGGAGGCCGGTCCCCAGGTCGCCGGGGGCGATGGTCACCTGGCCGGTGGCGTCCGAGTAGGCCCCGGTCCCGCCCACGATGGCGAACTCCTCGCCTCCCGCGGGGATGTCTGCGAACTCGCCGGCTCCACCGAAGACGATGGAGCCATCGTCCAGACGGATGGTGCAGTCGAGGTAGAACAGGAAGTCACCGGCCTCGGCGTCCCTCACATCGATGTAGTGGAAGCGGGAGACCACCGTTCCTACCTCGTTGCCCTCGCCGTCTACCAGCCGGCCGTGCTCGACGCGGGCGTTCCCGTCGACCAGCCCTTCCTCGCCGGTCAGCGAGAGATGGGTCTGCTCCTTGCCGTCGGGCGTGATGAACACCTCCACGTCCTCCCTCGGGGAGGTCGGGGCTGCTTGCACCACCTCGTTGGTGGCCAGACGCCGGAGGAAAGCCGCCATCTCACCCCGTGTCACCTCTCGCTCGGGGCAGTACTCGGTGTTCTCGGGGGGATTGCACCCGAAGGTGATCCCGTTGTCGGCCATCCACGAGATGTCGTCGTGGAATGTGTCGGACTGCTCCACGTCCACGAAGTCGTCCGCCGCCATCAGTGTGGCGGGGGCGGTCACGACCAGGAGGGCTGCAACGACGACCAGTGCTGCTCTCCTCCTCCCTGTTGCGTGTCGGCTCCTCATGACGATCTCCTTTCGTCGCTTTCCGGGCCTATGTGTTTCAGGACGGCGCCAGGGCCGTGGTTATTGCGCCGCCCGCCCGGGGGAGCGTGCGACGCGGGAGCCGGGGAGTCCTGTGCGCGCCTCGGGGCTGGACGACGAGACGGGATGGCTTCGCCCTCGGGCGACACGCTGCCATGCTTAGGCCTTCGCCGTGACCGTATCGCCCGCCACCCCCACCGGAGTCCTGGAGCTGCTGCCCGCCGAGCAGGCGGTGCATGACGCCATGCTCGCCAAGATCCGGGACGGCTTCCGCCGCTACGGCTTCCCGGCCATCGAGACCCCGGTGTTCGAGCGCACCGATGTGCTCCTGACCAAGTCGGGCGGCGAGACCGAGCGCCAGGTCTACTTCGTGCAGTCGGCCGGATCCCTGGAGCAGGGCGAGCGACCCGACCTGGCACTTCGCTTCGACCTGACCGTGCCGCTGGCCCGCTATGTGGCCGAGCACGAGCACGACCTGGTGTTTCCCTTCCGTCGCTCCCAGATCCAGCGTGTGTACCGGGGAGAGCGCCCCCAGAGGGGTCGCTACCGGGAGTTCTACCAATGCGACATCGACGTCATCGACCGTGACCGTCTCTCGCCCCGCCATGACGCGGAGGTGGCGGCCGCGGCAGTCGACATTCTCACCGATCTGGGGATCGGCAAAGTGAAGCTGCGGCTCAACAGTCGCCGGCTCATGCGCACCCTGCTGGCGCAGACGGGGGTGACCGACGCGGAGTCCCAGACCCTGGTCCTGAGAGAGGTCGACAAGCTGGAGAGGAAGGGACGCGACCGGGTGAAGGCGGCCCTGGAGAAGATGGGGATGGAGGCCGGCCGGGTGGAACGGCTGCTGGAGTGGACGTCGACACGGGCCGGCGGCCCCCAGGCCATCGAAGCGGCGCTGGCGGATCTTCCCGGGGACGGGCGGGGAGCAGCCGAGCTCGTCGAGGTCGCTCGCACCATGGAGGCTCTGGGTGTCCCGGACGACCGGTACGTGCTCGACCTGTCCATCGCCCGGGGTCTCGACTACTACACGGGCACCGTCTACGAAACCACTCTGGAAGGCCATCCTGAGCTGGGGAGCATCTGCTCCGGCGGCCGCTACGACGACCTGGCAGGCCAGTACACCACCACGCGGCTGCCGGGAGTGGGGATATCCATCGGCTTCACCCGGCTCTTCTGGCAGCTGCGGGAGGCCGGCCTCCTTCCCGCCACCGCCACCGCCGTCGATGTCAGCATCCTGCTCATGGACGAGGCGGATCTGCCCTACTGTCTGGGCATGGCCGAGCGCCTCCGGAAGGCGGGCGTATCGGTGGAGACACGGATGGAGCCCTCCCGGCTGGGTCGCCAGCTCAAGGCGGCCGACCGACGCGGTGTGCCAATCGCCCTCATTGCCGGGGAATCGGAGAGAGACGGCGGCACGGTGACCGTAAAGGACATGCGCAGCGGCGACCAGAGCGACGTGGGCATCGACAGCCTGGTGGAGCACGTGATGAATCGACTGTCCGACCGGAGTGAGCCATGAATCCCTTCCGAACCCACTTCACCGCAGACCTGGACGCATCCAACGTGGGCGAGGATGTGCAGGTGGCGGGATGGGTGTTGCGGCGCCGGGACCACGGCGGGATCGCCTTCCTGGATATTCGCGACGGGCAGGGGATCGTCCAGGTGGTGGTCGATCCGGCCAACCTCCCGCAGGTGAACGAGCTCCGCATGGAGTACACGGTGGCAGTGGCAGGGGAGGTCTCACCTCGACCGGAGGGTACGGTCAACCCCGACCTGGCCACCGGCGAGATCGAGATCCACGCCCGCGAGCTCGACCCCCTGAGCCCCGCCGATCCCCTGCCCTTCATGCTCGACGACCGCACGGAGATCGAGGAGCGACTCCGGCTTCGCTATCGCTATCTGGACCTGCGCCGGCCCCGCATGGCCGAGAACCTGCGGGCCAGGTCCCGGGC
>JBKHJQ010000354.1:0-3306 GCA_046538055.1 Actinomycetota bacterium | reverse complement strand
AGCTCCGCCGACCGGCGCATCAACTCCGGTGTGACAGTGAAAGGCGAGCAGGGAGCCAGAACCACCCGCCGCATCGCTCCCGGGGCCGGGTCGTGGTAGAGCTCCACCACCCGCCGGCTGTCCTCCAGGATCAGATCCTCGTCCTCCACCAGCTCGTCGGGCGGGAGCCCGCCCGCCGACTCCCCCAGGCTCATGGACCCGCGGGAGACGTGGAACCTGATCCCCACCGGTTCTGCACCCTCCACCTGGTCGTCGACGCGCGAGCCGTTGGGCCACAGGTACTGGTGGTCGAAGGCGGTGGTGCACCCGCTCAGTGCCAGCTCGGCCAGACCCACCGTGGTGGCGGACCGGACATGGTCGGGCGTCATCCTGGCCCACAGCGGGTAGAGAGTCCTGAGCCAGTCGAAGAGGGACGCGTCCTGGGCCCCCGGAACGGCGCGGGTCAACGTCTGATACAGGTGGTGGTGGGTGTTGACCAGGCCGGGAAGCAGCACATGCCCGGACAGGTCGACCACTTCGTCGGCATCGACGGGAAGGTCGGGACCGACACTCTGTATCACCCCGTCCCGCACCAGGACCCCGCCCCCTGGGATCTCGGAGCCGTCCATTGTCACGACCACGGCCGCGTTGCGAAGGAGGAGGCTGGACATGGGACCCGCACCGTACTGCCCTCGTAGGATCAGGGTGACCCAAGGAGGAGTCGTTGAAGCTCAACCCAGAATCTCTCGCCGCCTGGACGGATCGCCTGAGTGCCGCCTCCCAACGTGTGGAGCACGCGTATCCGGGGGAGAGACCCGAACGCCAGCCCGTGCACACCGTGTATGGAGGCGCCCACCTCTTCCGGGCGGGGACAGCCCCCAAGCTGGGTGAGCTGGCCGCCCGGGCTCTCGAGGAGCACGCTCCCGACCCGGACGGCCTGGCGGACGCGTTGGGTCTGGTGCCGGCCCATCTCGCCTCCCAGGTCTATGAGCGGGTCCAGCGCAAGCTGGAAACGGAACCCGTCGAGGACTTCCGGCTCGACTTCGAGGACGGCTACGGCAACCGGCCCGACGAGGAGGAGGACGAGCATGCCCGCTCTTCCGCCCGGGAAGTCGCCGCGGGGTTGGAAGACCACACCCTTCCCCCTTTCCTCGGCATCCGGGTCAAGCCTCTGGCGTCGGAGCTTGCCTCCCGGTCGCTTCGCACACTGGAGCTCTTCGTGGCCACGCTCGTGGAAGCTGCGGGACGGCTCCCCCGGGGGTTCGTCGTGACATTGCCCAAGATCCAGGACACGGAACAGGTGATGGTCCTGGACGAGGCGCTGGCAGAGCTGGAATCCAAGCTGGGGCTGGAGGAGCGGATCCCCATCGAATTGATGCTGGAGACACCCCAGATGGTCATCGACCGGGACGGCACGGTGGGAGCACGCCGGTACATCCTGGCCGGCCAATCCCGTGTCCGGGGCGTCCACTTCGGCACCTACGACTACACCGCTTCCCTCAACGTGACGGCCGCCCATCAGTCCATGACCCATCCCGCCTGTGATTTCGCCCGCCACGTGATGCAGGTGAGCCTGGCGGGAACCGGGATCTGGCTGTCGGACGGGGCCACCAATGTGATGCCGGTGGGAGAGCGGCCGGCCGTCCATGGGGCGTGGCGACTCCACTACGCGCATACGCGTCACTCCCTGATGCATGCCCTGTACCAGGGATGGGATCTCCATCCGGCCCAGCTTCCCAGTCGCTACGCGGCGGTGTTCTCGTTCTTCATGGAGGGCCTGGACCGGGCCGGTGAGCGCCTGGCCTCCTTCGTGGACCAGGCGGCCCAGGCGACCCTGGTGGGAGAGGTGTTCGACGACGCGGCCACGGGCCAGGGACTGCTCAACTACTTCCTGCGGGCGATCAACTGCGGTGCCATCACCGAGGAGGAGGCCCTGGAGAGGACGGGCCTCACCCGGGATGAGCTGGAGACGAGGTCGTTCCTCCACATCCTGGAAGCCCGCAAGTAGGGAGCATCCCCGTTTCGCGGTTCAGGTGGTTCAGCGGGTGACCGTGAAGCGGATGTCGCCGTAGGGTTCGCTCACCGGCTGGAAGACGATTCCTCGATCGTCCAGCCCGAACCGTGACAGGTCGAAGGCGAGATGGTGCTGGTTGGGGAGGCGGAAGGCCACCTCCACGACATCGGGGATGTCTTCCAGAATGGCCCGGCCCATCATCCAGCCCTGGTGCTGGACGGAGGCGGACCAGTCCCCGAAGAACCGATTCAGGAGCGTCTCCCTGACTCGACGCCAGGTCTCGGTGCTGTCGGCGGGCGCCGCCCGGTACCGCCACCGGCAGGTGAGGGTGGTGGCGAGGATGCGGTCGTCGGTCTCGGCCAGGACGGTGTAGTCGTCCTTGGGGAACCCGGCGAAGGCGGAATCGGTGGTCTTGAGAACGACCAGCCCGTCGATGCCGCCCCACACCGTCTCGCTTCCCTCCGATGCCTGCACCGTGGCGGTGCGTCGCTCCGAGGACCCGCCCACGAACCCGTGCGGCCCGGCCCGCTCCCAGCGCCGTTCCTCCAGGTCGATCTCCGCTCCGTGGATGCCGTCCTTGGCGAGGAAGTGCGCGGCCATTTCCCGCCCGAAACCCTCCAGGTCCGCCCCGAGATGGTCCTGGGCCAGGCCGTAGACGGTGTTGCGCATCGTGTCGGTGGGCAGCACCCCGGCGTTGTTCCCGTCCCGGTAGGCCGCCTCCACCTCTCCCCGCAGGAGGATCTGCACGGTCACGTCGCTGAACCCATCCTCGTCCTCTCCTCGATGGACCTTGGAGACCCGCACCGAGGACTTCCCCCACGAGTTGTCGCCCAGTCGTGTCATTTCGCCTCCTCTATGCACAGCATGCTGGCCAGCCGAAGCCGCGTTATCTGGCGTTGCTGGCCCGCCGCCACCTCCAGCTCCTCCTCCGGCGAGTTCTGCAACCGGCTCCGGGCCATCTCCAGCATCTCCTCGCCGCTCCGGCCCGCGGCGCGGACGATGTACGTGTAGCCGAAGCGATCCTCATACCGGCGATTGACCTCCGCCAGCTCTGCCGACAGTGCCTCATCGGCGCGGTCGACGCCTCCCTGCTCCGAGCGCGACATCGCCTCCGCTGCCTCGCCCTGGCGACCCTGCCGTTCGCCTATGCGGGGATGGGCGGCGAAAGCCTCCAGCCAGTCTCGGGGACCGAGATGGCCGAAGGCCGCATCGGCCGCCTCCAGCACCGAGGTCGCTCCCTCGAAAGGACGGGCCCCCGCCATCGCCTCCACCCATCGCATGGAGGCGCATGCGGCGGCCAGGAACTCCTCAGC
>JBKHJQ010000353.1:0-3318 GCA_046538055.1 Actinomycetota bacterium | reverse complement strand
CTCGAAGACGACGCGGGCCTCGGGCAGGGAGTACTCGGTGGCCAGCAGGCCCCGGTCCAGCAGGCCCAGCACCTCCGTCCAGCCGCGGTTGAAGGACCGTATCCGATCCACGGTGTCCATCCCCACCTCGCAGTATATAGTGGACTCAGTCCACTATATACTAGGACTTCAGGGCATGTCCAGGGCGTCCAGCCATTCCGACCAGTAGGCCTTCCAGACGTCCACTTCGGCGGCGGCGGGCAGCTTCTCGTGAGCGATCGAGACCCTGGCCCGCCCGTCCGGGAGCTCATCCACGGCGATCTGCGCGGTCCCCGGGCCGATCCGCAGGCGCACCACCCTGGAGGCGGGCCGGGACCTGAGGTCCGTCTCCATCCCCGGAAAGAGGTGGCGGCGCCCGTCCTCGTCCAGGAGCATCTCCCGCAGGGCCCCGGCGGGGACGGTGACGGTGCGTGACTTGGTGGCGTTGAACGTCCCGTCGGGGCGCTGGTACTTGAGCCGCAGCCCCGCGATCCGTTCGTAGCCGACGGCCACGGTCTGGGCCCACCAGCCGCTGATGTCGGCCGACTGTCGGGCGAAGTGGACCAGGGCGGCATGGTCCCCCGTATCCCCCGGCCAGGCGTCGATGAGGTCCCGCCACTCGTTCCAACCCATCCCGGTGGCCCGGCGGACAGCCTCATCGGTCATCTCCGGCTCCGAGACCCAGGTCTGATCCGCTCGCTGGACGAGCACCCGGCGGGCGGCGGCGTACCGTTCGCCCGTCTTGGACATGCGCTCGCGCACTCGGCGCTTGAAGGATTCCTGTCGGGTCATGTCAGTTGCCTTTCCCGCGCCCGAGCCTCGGGTGACCCGCGCTCACCGCTCCGTGCTCCGGGCACGTTCGTCTCAACCGACACTTGCCGAGCACTCGTGGTCCCCTTTGCCTTCCGGGCCGGCTGCGCGGGAGCCGGTGTGAAGGTGAGGCGTGGCAAGCCGCCTCCCATCAGACTAGCCGCACTCCTGGGAGGTTCCCTGGCCGCTGTCGTCTGTGGGTCCCGCCCGATGGGAACCGCAGCAGGGTCGGAGGGCGTCAGATGATCATGAGACGTCTCACCGTGCTGGCCGCAGCGGTCGTCCTGATCGCCTGCGGATCCGACTCCGATCCGGCCGATACCTCCACCTCGTCCTCGCCTCCCGGGACCACTACCGCCACCACGGGACCGGCGGGCGAGGCCGTCCGCCTGGAGCCTTCGGAGGGAGTGGAGCGCTCCCGCCCCGACGAGAGAGCTCCCGTGGCCGAGCTGGTGGCCGGCTTCAACGATGCCGGCTTCCAGCTGATGGGGGATCAGGCACCCGGGGACAACCTGGTGTTCAGTCCTCTCAGCATCGGCCATGCTCTGCTCATGGCCCGGGGAGCGGCCGATGAGGCGACCGGGGCGGCCATCGACGGGTTGTTCAGCCTGCCTGACGGGCGGGCGGCCCACGAGGCGTGGAACGCCCTCGATCAGGCGATGGCCCATGCCGCCGAGGCGGAAGAGGATCTCACCCTGTCCGTCGCAGATCGCATCTGGCCGGACCTCGACGTGGAGCCGGATCAGGGATGGATCGACCTGCTGGCTTCCGAGCACGGCGCCTCGGTGGAGGTCCTGGACCTGCAGGGAGACCCGGAGGGGTCCCGGGACACCATCAACGCCTGGGTCTCCGACCGGACCCAGGAGCTGATACCGGAGCTGCTGCCGGAGGGGTTCATCGATACGAACACCCTCCTGGTGCTGACCGACGCCATCTACTTCGAGGCGAGCTGGAGACGCCCCTTCGGCAAGTACCCGGAGGAGGAAGGCAGCTTCACCACTGTGGGCGGCTCCGAGGTCGACGTCTCTTTCATGCATGAGCTGGAGCTGGTCGCTCCCCGTGGGGAAGGCGACGGCTTCAGAGGAGCGGAGATCCCCTATGTGGGCGGCGAATACTCGATGCTGGTGCTGGTACCCGAGGAGGGCCGCTTCGAAGAGGTGCGGGACCGCCTCGGCCAGGATCTGCTGGACGAGATCGACTCGTCGTTCACGGAGGCGGACTATGAGCTCTTCCTGCCGAAATGGGACGACCACACCGACCTCGACCTGATGCCATGGCTGGAGGAGGCCGGGGCAGCTCCCGGGAGCTATCCCCTCATCGCTCCCCCCGCCTTCCTAGGCGGGGCGGTGCACGGGGCGGACATAAGCGTGGATGAGGAGGGGACGGTGGCGGCCGCCGCCACCGGCCTCGCCTTCGAGGAGTCCGCCGCGCCCCAGCCCGAGTTCACCCTCCGGGCCGACCGGCCGTTCCTCTACCTGATCCGTCACCGCCCCAGCGGGGCGGTCCTGTTCGCCGGCCAGGTCACCGACCCCACCTCCTGACCCCCAAGACCGTTCTCGCCCATCAACTGCGGTCAATAGGCCGCAGTTGATGCGCGAAAAGCGGGAGAACCTGTCGAAATCGGGGACGTATGTTCGTCGGGGGGACGAAGGTATCCACCGACGGAAAGGAGCCGAGGATGCCTAGGTACGCAGCGCTCATCTACGGGCCGGCCGAAGACGAGGGGCAGGGAGGCGAGGAAGTCTGGGCCCAGGTCATGGCCGAGTACAACGAGTTCCAGGAGAAGGCTCAAGCAGCCGGTGTGATCGCCGGGGGCGAGGCCCTGGAAGACACTCCCACGGCCACCACCGTCCGGGTCGAGGGCGGCAAGGGGGGCGAGGTGGTCCATACCGACGGGCCCTTCGCCGAGACCAAGGAGGTCCTGGGCGGCTTCTACCTCCTCGACTGCGCCGACCTGGACGAGGCTCTGCACTGGGCCGCGCAGATACCCGGAGCATGGCACGGGAAGGTGGAGGTCAGACCGGTGATCGACTTCTCCGGGATGCAATGACGGCAACGGTCGAGGAGACCATCCGGATCGAGGGTGGCCAGGTGCTGGCCACCCTCATCCGGTTGACCGGTGACTTCGACCTGGCGGAGGACGCTCTCCAGGACGCAACCATCGAGGCCCTGGAGCGGTGGAATCGGGAGGGGGTCCCCGCCCGGCCGGGAGCATGGCTGACCACGGTCGCCCGCAACAAGGCCCTGGACCGGCTCCGGCGCGAATCCGCCCGCAACCGCAAAGAGAGCGAGGCGTCGCTTCTGCTCTCGGCTCCTCCCCCGCCCACCGCCTCCCATGATCCACTGCGCCTGATCTTCACCTGCTGCCATCCCGCTCTCTCTCCCGAGGCACGCATCGCTCTCACTCTCCGGACTCTGGCAGGTCTCTCCACCCGGGAGATCGCCCGGGCCTTCTTTGTACCGGACGCCACGATGGGCCAGCGCATCAGC
>JBKHJQ010000352.1:0-3323 GCA_046538055.1 Actinomycetota bacterium | reverse complement strand
CCATAGAGGAGGGCGAGATCGCTTCGTATGCGCCCGCCCCCGAGGTGGCGAAGATCGCCGAGGACCTGATACCGAAGCACCACGAGCACCTGCAGGGTGCCCCGATCCTCTACGTGTTCCGCGACGTCGCCATGGTGTCGAGAGGCAAGACGATCGCCGCCAAGGCCCGGCGCGTCTCCGGGCTCAACGCCTTCCTCGTGGCGGTGGCGGCCGGCACCGAGGACTCGGTGGACCACACGTTCTTCGTGATGGAGGTGGCCGAGGACTGGTGGGCCGACGCCTCTGAGCCCCAGCGGGTCGCCCTGGTGGACCACGAGCTCTGCCACTTCGGCATCGACGAGGAGGACGAGGGACCGGTGCTGCGGATACGAGCCCACGACATCGAGGAGTTCCGCTCGGTCGTTCGCCGCCACGGGCTGTGGAACGAGGACGTCGAGTCGTTCGCCGCCGCCTGCGGAGGTGCCTGATGGGCGAACGTGGCCCCATCCCGAAGCGGTCCGATCAGCGCCGGCGGCGGAACAAGACGTGGATCGACCAGGCCAACGGCACGACCCCGCCGCGGTCGGGCAAGGGGGCGACGAAGGCGGCCTGGCGAGACTACGCCGAGGGCATCGGGCTTCAGGTCCCAAAGGACGCCACCCGGGCGCAGATCATCGAGCTGGTCGAGTCCGGCGGCCGTGACGACGACTGGCACCCACTCGCCCTGGAATGGTTCGACTCGTTGTCGCAGTCCGGCCAGCACGTCTTCTACGAGCCGTCCGACTGGGCGACCGCCCGGGTGCTGGCCGAGCTGCTGTCGAAGGCGCTGCGGTCCCGGAGGCCCACGGCCGCCCTGGTGGAGCGGTGGCAGGCCGGGGCGACCGAGCTGCTGACCACCGAGGGGGCCCGCCGGCGCGCCATGTTGGAGCTGGAGCGCCACCAGGACGCCGGCGAGGAGGAGTCGGACGATGTCACACGGCTCGATGACGCTCGTCGGCGCCTCCGAGGCGAATCCGGCTAGCCGCCTCGACACCCTTCCGCCATGGCCCTGGGACGACCCACTGGATCCCCGGGCCCCCATGACGTTGGGCTGGGGTGTGGTTCTATGGGCCGAATCAACCCTGATCCAGCCGAACGGTCCCAGGGCCGGCAAGCCGTTCCGCCTCACGCCACGCCAGCTGCGGTTCTGGCTCTGGTGGTACGCCATGGACGACGAGGGCCGGTGGCTCTGGGATCACGGGGTCAGGCGGCTAGCGAAGGGATCGGGCAAGTCGCCGTTCGCCGGCGCCACGTCACTGGCCGAGTTCTGTGGGCCCGTGCGCCTCGATCGGAAAGATGACCGCCGCCCGGGCCGATGCGTAGGACGGCCGGTCCACATGCCGTGGATCCAGATCACCGCCACCGCCGAGTCGCAGACGAAGAACACCATGCGGATGGTGCGGGCCTTCGCCCCGAAGGGCTCGAAGATCGTCACCGAGTACCAGCTCGACCCCGGCAAGACCATCTACTACAAGGTCCCCGAAGGCACCCTCGAGATCACCACCTCCAGCGCCGGCGCCCTGGAGGGAGCGGAGACCTCGTTCGTGGTGGGCGACGAGACCGAGAACTGGAAGCCCAGCCACCAGGGCGACGAACTGGCCGAAACCCACGCCGACAACCTGGCGAAGTCCGGGTCCCGGATGCTGGAGACATCCAACGCCTGGGAGCCGGGCGCAGAGTCGGTGGCAGAGAAGACATGGGACGCCTGGGTCGCCCAGGAGGAGGGCCGGGTCCGGGAAGGCGGAGGTCGCATCCTCTACGACGCCGTGGTGGCGCCACCCGACACCGACCTGGCGGACTACGACTCGCTCCGGGCCGGCCTCGAGTTCGTCTACGCCGACTGCCCGTGGGTGGATATCGACACCATCATCGGCCGCATCTGGTCACCGAAGGCGAAGCCGTCGGAGTCGAAGCGGAAGTACCTCAACTGGCCGACCGTCTCGGAGACCGCCTGGCTCGACCCCCGGGAGTGGCAGCAGCTCGCCGAACCCCGGAAGGTGACGGCGCGGGAGGAGATCGTCCTGTTCTTCGACGGGTCCCGCAGCCGCGACGCCACCGCCCTGGTGGCGTGCTGCGTCTCCGACGGCCACGTGTTCGTGCCCCGCACCGTCGACGGCCAGCGCACCATATGGGAGCCCGACCCTGAGCACACCAGCGAAGACATCGTGCCGGCAGCGGACGTGGACCGGGCCGTCGACCATGTGTTCGACACCCACAACGTGGTGGCGTTCTTCGCCGACGTGAAGGAGTGGGAGTCCTTCACCAAGGTGACGTGGCCGGAGCGGTACGCCGAGCGGCTGAGAGTCAAGGCGGTGCCGGGCGGCAAAGACCCCCAGGCGATCGCATGGGACATGCGCTCCCACGTGCGGGACTTCACCCTGGCGGCCGAGCTGGTCCACTCCGAGATCACCGGTGACGAGCCGGCCTTCACCCACGACGACGACCCGGTCCTTGCCCGCCACGTCGCCAACGCCCGGAACTCCCCCAACCGGTGGGGCACGTCGATCTCCAAGGAGACGCCCGACTCCCGGCGGAAGATCGACGCGGCGGTCTGCATGGTCGGCGCCCGGATGGTCCGCCACCTGGTGGCGGCCGCCCCCAAGCCGAAGAAGAGAACCGGTTCTCTCTGGTGAGGGAGGTGCCATTTTGCCTGCGGACGTCGGAGACTTCACCACCCGAGCCGTAGCCGGCCTGGTCCAGAACGCCCTGTTCCCGCTGTGGGACAAGGAACGCCGCAAGATGAAGCGGCTGGACCGCTGGCACCGCAACGACCTGGAGGAGGGCCCCAACGGCGACCTGCCCTACCTGCGGCGGGCCACCAAGGAGTACCGGACGCTGCAGCGGATCTCCACCACGCCGTGGGCCCGCCTGGTGGTCAACTCCACCGTCGACGTCCTCCACCTCGAGGGGCTGGTCGACGGCGACGGCAACACCGACGAGGAGACGTGGCGGGTGTGGCAGGCCAACGGGATGGACGGCCGCCAGTCGTCACTGTGGGAAGGCGCCACCGCCCTGGGCCGCAGCTACGTGACAGCCGAGCCGGGACGGGACCCACTGTCGGGAGAGCAGATGCCCCGGCTGAGGGTGTGGCCCGCCACCCAGACCCTCACCTACTACGAGGACCCGGCCAACGACGACTGGCCCATCTACGCCATGATCGGCCGCTGGGCCAAGAAGTCCGACGGGTCGGGGTTCTGGCGGATGCACGTCTACGACGACGAGCGGGTCTTCACAGTCGACGTCGATCCCAACGGCGGCGACGCCAAATACATCGAGTTCTCCGAGCACGGCGCCGGCGTCTGCCC
>JBKHJQ010000351.1:0-3332 GCA_046538055.1 Actinomycetota bacterium | reverse complement strand
CTTGAGTGCCGCGTCCAGATCCCGCAGGGAAGGATGGTTGGGAACGGGAATCCGGATCTTGACGGTGCCGGGGCCGATCCTCCGCTCCGCCACCGACTCCACCAGCCCCAGCTCCCCCAGGGTGCGGCCGAGGAGAGGATCCTCCACCGACTCCACGGTGGCGCGCAAGCCTGAGCTGGCGGTATCGGGCACGGATTTCCCCTTCAGAGATGGTGCTTAGAAGACGGGCAGAACTATAGTTTGGTCATAGGGAAACCCGGTATGGACCTTTCATCCCTCGACGAGCGAATCGCCGATCTGACCTCTGCCCTGGGAGACCCGACGCGGCGCGCCATCTATGTCGCCGTTCGGGAGTCGCCGGAGCCGATGACGACGTCCCGGGTGGCGGAGCTCTTCGAGATCCACCCCAACGTCGCCCGCCATCACCTCGACAAGCTCACCGCCGACGGTTGGCTCGTGATCTCCGAAAGGCGCCACACCCGCAAGGGCGGGCCGGGAGCGGGCCGTCCCGCCAAGGTGTATGAGGCCTCCCAGCGGGAGGTCTCCATCCATTTCTCTCCCCGGCGCTACGAGCTGTTGGTGGACCTCCTCATCCGGGTTCTGCAGCGGGTGGCCCCCGATCATGTGAGCCAGATCGCCCAGGAGGTGGGGTTCGAGTACGGGCGGGAGCTGGCCGGGGAGATCGGCGCCCCCGACGACGCCGGGTATGCCGAGGCCGTTCAGGCGGTGGCGGTGGCGATGACGGGACTGGGATTCTCCATGGACCCCGACGTCGAGGGCCAGCAGCTCCTCACCTCGCACTGTCCCTTCGGGGAGGCAGCCAGCGACCATCCCGACGTGGTCTGTTCCCTCGACCGGGGAATCGTGACCGGGCTGGTGGGCGCCCTCGGCGCGGGATGCGACCCGGTTCTCATCCCCCACCAGCGACCCGACGACGACTGCGTCACCCGGGTCCCCGTGACCATCGACTGAGCGCACCCGGTTCGCGCACAACACCTGACGCCGACGGCTCGACTACCGGCGCTCTGTAGACTCGGTGGCCCAGGATCGACATGAAAGGACCCGATGTCCTCCGACCCATTTGGAGCACACAGCACCATCGACACACCGCTCGGTGAGCGTCGAATCGCACGCCTGGAGGCGATCGAGGGGGCAGAGCGGCTCCCCTACTCGATCAAGGTCCTTCTGGAGGCGGCGCTGAGGCACGCCGGCCATTCCGCAGTGGCATCGGATGACGTCGGGGCGATCGCGTCCTACGACGCCACCAACGTCCAGACCACCGAGATCCCGTTCATCCCCGGTCGTGTGGTGCTGCAGGACTTCACCGGCGTACCCGCCGTGGTGGACCTGGCCGCCATGCGCTCCGCCATCGTGGCGATGACCGGGGACGAGGATGCCGCCCAGAAGGTCAACCCCCTCATCCCCGCAGATCTGGTGGTGGATCACTCCGTCCAGGTCGACTCCTTCGCCCAGCCCGATTCCCTGGTGATCAACTCCCGCAAGGAGTTCGAGCGAAACCGGGAACGCTACGAGTTCCTCAAGTGGGGCCAGGGGGCCTTCGACAACTTCCGGGTCGTCCCCCCCGCCACCGGGATCGTCCATCAGGTGAACCTGGAGTACCTGGCCAAAGTGGCGTGGGACGACGGGACGTGGCTGTATCCCGACTCGCTGGTGGGAACCGACAGCCACACCACCATGATCAACGGCCTGGGCGTGGTGGGTTGGGGCGTCGGAGGCATCGAGGCCGAGGCGGCCATGGTGGGCCAGCCCATCTACATGCTCCTCCCGGAGGTGGTGGGATTCCGGCTCACCGGCCGGCTGCGGGAGGGGGCGACCGCCACCGATCTGGTCCTGCGAGTCACCCAGATGCTGCGTGACCACGGGGTGGTGGGCAAGTTCGTGGAGTTCCACGGCCCCGGACTCTCCTCCATGCCCGTGGCCAACCGGGCCACCATCGCCAACATGGCCCCCGAGTACGGAGCCACGGTGGGATTCTTCCCCGTGGACGAGCAGACCATCCGCTACCTGCGCCTGACCGGCCGGGACGATGACCTGGTCGAGACGGTGGAGCAGTACTACCGGACCCAGGGGATGTGGCGAGACGACGATCGCCACATCACCTACTCGGCCGAACTGGAACTGGACCTGTCGACAGTCGATCCGTCCCTGGCCGGACCCAAGCGGCCCCAGGACCGCATTGAGCTCTCCGCCATGCGAGACCAATGGCGCCAGGACCTGGAGATCACCTTCGGCCGATCGGTGGGCGACGGACCCGGATCGCTCACCGAGTGGGCCGACGAGGGGGGTTCGCCCGCCGCCACCCCCACCGCCGTGCTGGAGAAGACCGGAGCCGCCGAGGTCACCTACGACGGACGCACCTTCGAACTCCGGGACGGGGCGGTGGTCATAGCTGCCATCACCTCCTGCACGAACACCTCCAACCCCGATGTGATGGTGGGGGCGGGGCTGGTGGCTCGCAAGGCGGCTGCGCTGGGACTGGAGCGCCAGCCGTGGGTCAAGTCCTCGTTCGCTCCCGGGTCGAAGGTGGTGACCGAGTACCTGGAGTCGTCCGGCCTCATGGACGATCTGGAGGCACTGGGGTTCTACCTGGTGGGATACGGCTGCACCACGTGCATCGGCAATTCCGGGCCTCTCCCCGAGCCGATCTCAGAGGCCATCCACTCCAACGACCTGGTGGCGGCCGCCGTGCTGTCCGGCAACCGCAACTTCGAGGGTCGCATCTCGCCCGACGTCCGGGCGAACTACCTCGCCTCTCCCCCGCTGGTCGTCGCCTATGCCCTGGCCGGCACGGTGGACTGGGACCCCATCACGGAGCCGATAGGCACCGACCGGGAAGGCAACGATGTCTACCTGAGGGACATCTGGCCCACCCAGGCGGAGATCGCGGCCGTGGTGGCCGAGCATGTGGACGAGCGGAAGTTCCGGGAGAGGTACGCCGACGTCTTCACCGGAGCGGAGGAGTGGAGGGACATCGACACCACCGAATCAGCCCTCTATAGCTGGTCCGGGGAGTCGACCTACATCCAGGAGCCGCCCTTCTTCACCGACCTGACCGAGGATGCCACCCCCATCCAACCGGTGCGCGGCGCCCGGGTCCTGGCCAAGCTGGGGGACTCGGTCACAACCGACCACATCAGCCCTGCCGGGGCGATAGCGGTGGATTCTCCGGCCGGCCAGTACCTCATCTCCCGGGGGGTCCAGCCCGCCATGTTCAACTCGTACGGCTCCCGCCGGGGCAACGACCGCGTGATGACCCGGGGCACCTTCGCCAACATCCGGGTCCGCAACCAGCTCGCCCCCGGCACCGAAGG
>JBKHJQ010000350.1:0-3354 GCA_046538055.1 Actinomycetota bacterium | reverse complement strand
GCCTCCG
Source organism: Actinomycetota bacterium (assembly GCA_046538055.1). Classification (GTDB taxonomy): domain Bacteria; phylum Actinomycetota; class Acidimicrobiia; order Spongiisociales; family ZC4RG35; genus ZC4RG17. The sequence goes on along the minus strand of JBKHJQ010000350.1, from coordinate 3,347 downwards.
GCAGCTGCCGCCAGTCTCCCTTGGCCAGCACCTGGAGGAATCCCTGATTCCAGCGGGTGCGCTGACGCAGCCAGCTCCCCAGCGTGGGGGGCGTCTCCTCCCTCGTTATGAGCTCGGGATCGTAGGCGACCGTGAATGTCGCACCCGCCAGGCTCAGCCTCACTCCCAGGTCACAGTCTTCGGTCAGGCAGTCGCCGTCCCATCCGCCCACCTCCCGGAGGAGGTCGCTGCGGACGAACACGGTGTTGCCGCCCAGGGGGATGAATCGGGCGTCGGCGTGGAGATGCAGACGGCTCCGGAACCAGAAGAAGTACTCGAGGACGTTGCGGACCGAGTACCAGTTCGACCAGAAGTTCACGAGCTGGACCCCCGCCTGGACCACGTCGGCGCCCTCGGCGGTCATCTGATGGTTGACGGCCCGCAGCAACCAGGGATGGACCTCATCCTCGGCGTCGAATATCCCCACCACCTCGCCTCGCACTTCGAACAGGGCGGTGTTGAGCGCCTTGGGCTTGTTCTTGGGCCACGACTCATCCACCACGACCCGGATCAGGCCGGGGTGGCGCAGGGCCGCGTCCTCGGCCACGCGCCGGGTGCCGTGGTCGTCGTGGCCGACTATGGCGATGATCTCGAAGTCGGGATAGATCATCTCCGCCAGGCGGTCCAGGGTGTCCCCCAGGACCTCCTCCTCGTGGCGGGCCGGTACCAGGAGGCTGAACGACCGGGTCTTCCGCGATCTGCTCATCGGGAACCCGACATCGGCGTGGGCGTCCGGTGAACGCCACGTGTAGACCATCCAGGCGAGAGTCACCGAGGCGTGAGTCGTGAGGAGCAGTGCCACCAGGGCGTATGCGACGTAGAGGAGTGTCGCCAGCATTGAGAGACCCCTTTTGAGCTGTTTCGGGAGAACGGTCCGATTGCGTTTCGCCGATGAGCGGCTGATGACCCTCGCTACGTCGCGAGAGATCGACGTCGCCTACCCCACCCACCGGCTCCCCAAACAGCCCCCGCCACGGCCGGGCCGAACGGGATGGGGGTGGGGTCAGGTCAGGCGTAGCGGTCCAGGACCGCGTCGGAGAAGGGAGGCCATTCCTCCATTGCCCACTCCTCGAACTCGCGGGCCGTCAGGGCCACCACGCCCAGCCGCGCCTCGGGGTCGATCCACAGGAAGGTCCCGGCGCCCCCGAAGTGGCCGAAGGTCGCCGGGGAGTTGTTGCGTCCCGTCCAGTGGGGGTCCTTGTGCCCGCGGATCTCGAAGGTGAGGCCCCAGGGGTTGGGCTCGAACGATCCCACTCCGGGGAGGACCCCGGGCAGATCGGGAAAGTGGGCACGTGTGGCGTCCTCCATCGTCTCGGGAGCCACCAGGGTGGGACGCATCACCTCCCGGGCGAAGGCCAGGAGCTCCTCGGTGGTCGACCACAGCCCGTGAGCGGGTGATCCCTCCAGGCTGGTGGAGGCGAGTCCCAGCGGTTTCAGGACACCCTCGGTCAGGTACTCCCCGAACGGCATCCCCGCCTTCGCCTCCAGGTGATCCGCCAATGCCTCGATTCCGGTGTTGGAGTAGATGCGGCGGCGAGCGGGAGCGGCCAATCGCTGCCGGGAGTCGAAGCCCAGCCCCGAGGCGTGGGCCAGGAGATGCTCGACGGTCGACCCCTCCGGTCCGGCTGGCTCCTGGAGGGAAAGCGTCTCCTCCTCCAGGGCCACCAGGGCCGCCACCCCCACCAGGAGCTTGGAGACCGAGGCGATGCGCGTCCGCCACCCGCTGTCACCGCCGAGGGCGATGGTGCCCTCAGGACCGGTCACCCCCACCGCCGCACGGTCGACGGGCCAGGCCGATATCAGGTCGGAGAGGTCGTCCATCGGCTCCCCCTCAGGCAGTGACCATGTCGGAAGGGAGGTGACTGCGATCGCTCAGGGCCCGCAGGCTCCAGGAGTGGTATCCGGCGGTGGGCTGGGAGACGAGACGGGAAACGCCGGTATGGACATGAGTGAACCGATCCCACTCCCAGGGAGTGGGCTCCACCCCCAGCAGCATCCCGATGATCAGGGCGTTGGTGCCGCCATGTGCCACTGCCACCACCCGGCGGTCGTCCACCCCGTCCCACAGATGCAGCCCTCCCGCCCGGACGGTTCCCCGATCGGCCAGGGCGGCCTCCAGGCCGCTGGTGATGCGGTGGTGAAAATCCCGGAAGCTCTCCCCTCCCGGTGCCCCTTCCCACATCTCCTCCACCGAGCGGTCCTGGGACGTGGCGAAGAACTCCTCGATCTCGTCGGCGGGACTGCCGTCCCAGTCCGGGGGATTGCGGATCTCGCACAGCCAGTCCATCACCTCCGGTTCCACCCCGCATGCCTCTGCCACCGGCTCGGCGGTCTGGCGAGCCCGCACCATCGATGACACCCACACCTCGTCCATGTCCCACTGGGCGATCCGCTTGGCCAGGAGCACCGCCTGCTGGCGGCCTCTCTCCGTCAGCGGCGGATCGCTGTAGGAGATGCCGTCCACCACGTAGGCGGGCTCTGCATGTCGAACCAGTGTGAGCCACATAGCTCTCCCACGCTAATGCGGGTCCCCAGGGGCCACATACGGTTTGGGAAGTCGTCTCCGGGCGGTCCTACGCTGACTCGGTGCGCCCCCCTGGACTCCCGGCTCTGACCGCCCTGGCATCGCGGGTCTCCGCCTCCGACCCCGACCGCTGCCGCTGGCTGCTGGGCCTCCTCGAGCGGGGGATGTCCGTTCTCGATCCGGAGATGTCGGTGCGGCACCTGCTGGAGGAGGACCCTCCTCCCGGCGACGACGTGGTCGTGCTGGCCCTGGGCAAGGCCGCCCCCGCCATGGCACGGGGCGCGGCGGCGGCACTGGGAGGACGAGCCCGCCGGTACCTGGTCGTGTCCGACCACGCCGAGCCGGTTCCCGCCGACGCCGAGCTGATGGTGACGTCCCATCCCGTGCCGGACGGATCGAGCCTGGAGGCCGGCCGCCGTCTCCTGGAGGCGGCGGGCGGCCCCGCCGATCACATCCTCTTGCTCATCTCCGGCGGAGGCTCCTCGCTGGCGGAGGTGCCCGCCCCCGACCTGGCGCTGGACGACCTGGTGGAGGTCTATGACCTGCTCCTACGCCATGGCGTCCCCATCGAGGATGCCAACATCGTCCGTACCCACCTGTCCTCCTTCAAGGGCGGCAAGCTGGCAGCAGCCGCGGCCGCACCCACCACCACCGTGGTCCTCTCCGACGTCGGGCCCCGTCTCGATCTGGTCGCCTCGGGCCCGTCCGTGCCCGCCGAGTCCCGACCGCACGACGCCCTCGAGGTTCTCCGCCACCGTGCGGCCGGTGACGGTGAGCGCGCTGC
>JBKHJQ010000016.1:0-14286 GCA_046538055.1 Actinomycetota bacterium | reverse complement strand
CCCCGACCGCTCGACACGTGGCGGACTCGTGCCTTCCTTCAGCCTTCCACGATGATCGTTCCCCGCATCCCGGCTTCGAAGTGGCTGGGTGCCGTGGAGTCCAGCCCTACGGTACAGAAGAACTGATACTCGCCTGGCGAGTCGAAGCTGACAACGAAGGTGTCCGAGTTCTCGGGGTTGACTATGTCGGACTTTCCGATCAGGAGGGTGGAATCGGCGCTGGCGGCCGCGGCAGTTTTCGCATCATCCTCGGATTGGATGACGCCGCTGGCGATGAGCAGGTCGTGTTCGGTGAAGACGTCGTCGTTATTGAATACGACCGCGACCTCGGCTCCTGCCGGAACCGTGAACTCGGACGGGTCGTAGTCGACCGAACCTGTCGACGTGGCAATCTCCACTTGCACCGGATCAGGTTGTGCTTGACGATCACAGGCGCCCAGGACGACTGCGAGATTCAACCCGACTCCCCAACGAGCGACTATCTGTAGCAGGATTCACCTCAGGCTCGCCGCCAACCCAAACCTAGCGAGAAGCGTCCACGGACGCGGTGGGGGCAGAACCTGAGGGGCGGGGCCCAGGCAAGGTCGCATTCGCTGATCCATCCTCGGGAGAATCGTCGCCCTAATGGAACTCTCCTCGAACCCCTAACGCCCAAGCACGGAAGCTCGGAGGTAGTCGCGGCGGGGGTGCGAGGGGGTCCGTCCCCCTATGCACAATGAAGACGGTGGGCCCACGTGGACTTGAACCACGGACCTCATCCTTATCAGGGATGCGCTCTAACCGGACTGAGCTATGGGCCCCGGAAGTCCCGAATCCTACAGGCCCTGACTGCTCTATGGAAGCCGGGGGACCTTCGGCCCGGGTGCTCCCGCAAGCCGGCTGATACGGTCGTGCGTGTTAGTCGAGTCGGTCCAGGAGGAGTGGTGGACGTAGCGAACAAGGTGATGGTCGTTACCGGAGGAGGCAACGGCATCGGCCGGGAGGTGGTGCTGGAGCTGCTCCGGCGCCAGGCCCGGGTGGCAGCCGTCGACATACGCCCCGAAAGCCTGGACGAGACTGCGCAGCTGGCCGAAGCCGGGGATCGGCTGGCCACGTTCGCGGCGGACATCACCCGGAGGGAGGCGGTGGAGGCACTGCCCGGCCAGGTCATCTCCGCCCACGGGGCGGTGGACGGGGTGATCAACGTGGCGGGGATCATCCAGCCGTTCGTCAAGCTCAACGACCTCGACTACGAGGCGATCCAGAGGGTGATCGACGTGAACCTGTACGGGACGATCCACGTGGTCAAGTCATTCCTGCCCCAGCTCCTCCAGCGGCCCGTAGCCCACGTCGCCAACGTCTCTTCCATGGGCGGCTTCCTCCCCGTGCCCGGCCAGACCATCTACGGCGCCAGCAAGGCGGCGGTGAAGCTCTTGACCGAAGGGCTCTACGCCGAGCTGCTCGACACCAAGGTGGCCGTGACGCTCATCTTCCCGGGGGCCGTCGGCACCGACATCACCGCCCACTCGGGGGTGGAGGCCCCCGCCGGGGCGTCGGAGGAACAGGGGCGGATGCGGACCACTCCGGCGGATGAGGCCGCCCGCATCATCCTCGATGGCATGGAGAAGGACCGATTCCACGTGTTCGTGGGGCGGGATGCCCGCACCATGAACCTCCTCACCCGGCTCGTGCCGCGCCAGGCGACCCATCTCATCCAGCGGCAGATGAAGAGCCTCCTGGCTTGACCTGACCGTGACGGGAAGTGCTCCGGGGTCGTGGACTTGCCGCCGATGTGCACATCCCCCCGGTCGGACTAGGTTCAGAGGCAAGCGACGATTGGAGGGCACTGTGGTGGTGCCACGATTCCGCATCCCCGCACCGGTCCGATGGGCGTCAGCTCCTTCCCGGCAGCAGCTACCTCCGGCCCGGATCTGAGATGGTGGAGCAAGAGCCCTCCAGCCGCGATCTGCTGGGTCGCCACTATCAGAGCCTGGCGGATGCCTACGAGGACTTCCTCTACTACTCGCCCGACTTCGTCCGGACCCTCACCACCAAGATGATCGAGATGCTGGAACTGACGGAGGACGACCGTCTGGCCGACGTGGGCTGCGGCACCGGCATGTACACCCTCGACATCCTGGAGCAGGTGCCGATGCGCCATCCGGCCCTGGGGGTCGACCCCTACCCGGAGATGCTGGCCGCCATACCCGACGACGCCAACATGGTCCCTCTCGCCATGGGGGCGCTGGAGTTCTCCCGCCAGGACTACGACTACAACAAGGTGCTGGTGAAGGAGACGATCCACCACGTTGGGGACCGTCCCGAGTTCTTCGCCAACGTCCACCGCCGGCTCCCCGTCGGCGGGCGGATGCTGTTGGTTCACGTCCCTCCCGACGTCAAGTATCCGCTGTTCCAGGCGGCCCTGGAGCGTTGCCTGGGATGGCACGCCGACCCGGTGGAACTGGAGGAGCAGCTTCGGGAGGCGGGCTTCGAGGTGAAAAGGGACGCCGTCGACTATCACCTCGCCCTGCCCACCTCCACCTACCGGGCCATGGTGGAGAACCGCTATATGTCGGTGCTGAGCAGCTTCACCGACGAGGAGCTGGAAGCGGGCCTGGCCGAGATGGACCAACGGTACGGGCATCTCGACACGCTCCGCTTCATCGATCACTTCGACTATCTGTGCGCCGTCAAGGAAGGATGAGCCAGGTCCTCCGCCGACCCAGGAGAGGTTCGGAACCCGTTCCTCTCCAGGCGTCGACCTAGGCGAGGGCGGAGGGGACGATAGGCGGGGGCGGAGGGGACGATAGAGTCGCGTCGCCTCATGCGTCCGTTCACCAAGTTCTCACTCGGCGCGATCACCGCCGCAGCCATGGGTGTTGCCACCTTCGGGCAGGCCGCGTTCGGGGTGATCGCAGCCGATCTCATTGACGAGTTCGGGGTGGACCGCTGGCAGGTGGGAGCCCTGATCTCGGCCATGGGGTTCACCGCTGCCTTCCTCTCCCCGGCCTTCGGGCGGCTCACCGACCGCGTCGGCAGCGTTCGTTCCACCGTGGGTGTGCTGGCGCTGGGGATGGTGGCCATGGTGGTGGTGGCCACCGCCCCCGTCTACGGGGTGCTGTTGGCAGGGGCTCTCCTTTCGGGTGTTCCCAATGGCTGGTCCAACCCCGCCACCAACGCCCTGATCGTCGACCACACCGCCCCGGGGACAAGGGGAGTGGTCACCGGGATCAAGCAGTCCGGCGTCCAGGTGGGGGCGTTCCTGGGGGGGATCGCCCTTCCTCTCATCTCGTCGGCCAGCAACTGGCGGGTGGCCTACGCCTCCTTCTTGGTCTTCCCGGCCGTGGGCCTGGCGGCGATGTGGCGCCGCCAGGACGCCCCCCGCCACCATGAGGAGAGCGAGCGGGGAGACGGCCGCGTCCCTCCCGTTATCCGCTGGGTCGCCCTCTACGGGATCCTCATGGGCCTGGGGGTCTCGTCCACCATGACCTTCCTCCCCCTCTTCGCCAACGAGGACCAGGGATGGTCCACCTCCGGGGCCGGCCTGCTGGTAGCCGGCGTGGGCCTGGTCGGGGTCATGGCCCGCATCGGCTGGGGGAGCCTCTCGGAGCGTTGGCTGGGGCACGGTCGGACCCTGCGCCTGCTGGCCGTGCAATCCAGCGTCGCCGCTCTCCTCCTCGGATCGGCCTCTCTCGACCTGCTGGCCGGGTGGGTGATGATCCCGGCCGCGGTGCTGCTCGGGTCGGGAGTGGTCGCCTGGAATGCGGTGGGCATGCTGGCGGTGATGGATTACTCGCCGTCCCTGCTGGTGGGGCGAGGCACGGGGCTGGTGCTATTGGGTTTCCTGGTGGGGGTGGGCTCGGGGGCGCCGCTCATGGGATTGTCCGTGGACGCCTGGGGGACGTACACCCCGGGCTGGTTCATCGTCGGCGGCCTCTTCGCCGCCGGAGCCGTGGTGGCGGTGGGTATCCACCGCTCCCGTGCGGCCATGGGGCAGCCTGCTTCCTGACGTCTGCTCGTCAGCGGCCGGTGCCAAGGGGACCAACGGCCCGGCCGGGTAGGGACTTCTGACCCTGGGTGGGCCAGATCCGGAGTTGTTGAGTCAGGAACTAATGAACTTCGGGCTACAGCGACGAACCGATCTCGCCCTGTCGGCACTGCGCTGCCTCACCCGGGACGGCGCTCCCATTCCGGGGCCGCGGCTGGCGGAGAGCATCGGCACCACCACCTCCTTCCTTCCCCAGGTGATGTCCCCGCTGATCAGGGCGGGGTGGGTGACATCGGAACGGGGACCCGGTGGTGGGTACCGGCTCACCGAGCAGTCGGGGACCGTCACGCTGCTCGATGTCGTCGAGGCGACTGAGGGTCCCGCCGAGACCGGCCGCTGCGTACTGCGAGACGCCCCCTGCCCGGGAGATCCGGTCTGCGCGGTGCACGCCGTGTGGACCCAGGCCCGCCACGTCCTGGTGGAGGGCTTTCGCACCATTCCCGCCGTATCGACCCAAGGAGGCCCACGATGACCCAGACCCTCCATCCCCCCACGGACCGGACCTCAGCTCCACCCACCAAACCCCCACCTCATCCCCATTACACCTTGGGGACGCTGGTGACGCTGGGGGTGGCAGGGACGCTCGTCGCAGTGGGCATAGCAGTCGCAGCTCTGATGATCACCGCCAACCGCAACTCGGTGGACGACGCCCTGGTGTCGGAGCAGGTGGACGCCGTCCTGGCGGACGCCTCGCTGCCGGGCTCCGCTTCCGACGACGCGATCCCCGAGATGGTGCCCAAGGCGGAGCTCCCCCTGGCGCCGGCGGGAGAGGTCAACGTGGCCACGGCCCCGGAGATGCCCCCCGCCTCGGGACGGACCTCTCCGGCCATCGTGGAGGTGTCGTTCGAGGTGGTGGAGGGTGTGAGCACCATCGACCCCGAGAGCGGCGTCGAGTTCGAGACGTGGGGATACCGGATCCTGGACGGGGCCGACGGGGGCGTCGTGGCCGGCACCCCGGGCCCTGTGATCAGGGCCCGGGTGGGGGACGTCCTGAGGTTCACCATCACCAATCCCGCCTCCAACAGCAATCCCCACAACATCGATCTGCACGCCGTCACCGGCCAGGGGGGAGGAGCGGAGGCCACCACCGTCGCACCCGGGGAGACGAGGACCATCGAGGCGCGGATGCTGTATCCGGGGTTCTTCATGTATCACTGCGCCTACGGCGACGTCCCCGCCCACATCTCCCATGGGATGTACGGGGGGATCCTGGTCGACCCCGCCGAGCCCCTTCCGCCCGTCGATCACGAGTGGTACATGGTCCAGTCCGAGTACTACACCACCGGCACCGACGCCGGGATGATGGAACTCGATCGCCAGGCGATGACCGACGAGGACCCCTCCATGGTGGTCTTCAACGGCGCCAAGGGGGCGCTGGCCGGAGACAATGCCCTGCAGATGGCGGTGGGGGAGCGGGCCCGCATCCACTTCATCAACGCCGGGCTCAACCTCGACTCCAATTTCCATCCGATCGGCTCGCACTGGGACGCGGTGTACCCGGAGGCGGCGCTCCTGGCCGATCCCATCCGCGGCTCGCAGACCACGCTGGTGCCCGCCGGCGGCGGGACGGTCGTGGAGATGGTGGGCCAGGTGCCTTCCACCGTGGTCCTGGTCGACCACGCACTCACCCGGGCGTTCGACAAGGGCGCCATCGGCCAGGTGGTGGTGAGCGGCGAGGAGCAGCCGGAGATCTTCGAGGAGGTGACCGGAGGCGCCGGTGGCGAAGAGGGCACCACGGATACCACCGAGGCAACCGCGCCCCCCGGAGAGTCGGTCTCGATCGTGGCCGGGTCGGGGGACCCCCAGCCCATGGATGCCGCCGATGAGTTCAGCGACTCCGAGTCCCCTGCCGACTACTCGGTGAACGTGCTCACGGTGAAGGTGGGAACCACGGTCACCTGGACCAACGACGATCCGGGGATGATGCACACCGTGACCGCCGCCGACGGAAGCTTCGACTCGGGATTCCTGAACGAGGGCGAGAGCTGGTCATACACCTTCGACGAGGTGGGAGAGTTCGAGTACCTCTGCCAGCCCCACCCCTGGATGCGAGCCAAGGTGGTGGTGGAGTCCTAGCCGCCTCCATCGTCCGGAATCGGGACGGAGGGGGTCGCCTGCCGGCGGCCCCCTCTGGCTTGCGTACCTGTCGCCAGCCGAACCCCTAGCCTGTCCCGCTCCGTGGATAGGAGAGAAGGTGCCGACGACAGGACCTGAAGATCTGGGCTCGATACTGGGGGTCTGGGCGCATCCCGACGACGAGGCCTACCTGTCGGGAGGGCTGATGGCGGCGGCGGCCCAGGCCGGCAGACCCGCCGCCATGGTGACGGCCACTCTGGGAGAGGCCGGCACCCCGGATCCGGCTGCCTGGCCGCCCTGGCGGCTCCGAAGGGTCCGGCACTGGGAGCTGAGGGCCTCGATGGCGGTGCTGGGAGTGGAGGACCACCGCCTGCTGGGATATGCCGACGGGACGCTGGCAGACGTGGAGTCATCGGAGGGAGCGGCACGGGTGGCGGAGGTGATCGAGGACGTCTCTCCCGACACCATCCTCACATTCGGTCCCGAGGGCATGACGGGCCACTCCGACCACAAAGCCGTCTCTACATGGAGCACCCGGGGGTGGGAGGAGGCGGGTCGGCCCGGCCGCCTCCTCTACGCCACCCAGCCGGTCGGGTACGCCGAGCGGATGAAGGACCTGGACGAGCGGTTCAGCATCTTCTTCGCCGGTCGCCCGCCCGAGACTCCGGTGGAGGAGATGGCGGTTCGCTTCGAGCTTCCTCCCGAGCTCGTCGACCGCAAGGTGGTCGCTCTCCGGGCCCAGGCCAGCCAGACGGCCCCGATCATCCAGGATCTGGGCGTGGAGGCCTTCGGCATGTGGGTATCGACGGAGCATTTCGTGGAGGCCGAGTAGCAGGGGCGGGTGGAGGTCGACGCCGAGAAGACTCGACTCCGGGTGGGCCACTGCCCTGAGCTACGGTGGCCACGCCTTCTGGAAACGCCGGAAGAACCACCCGGAGAACCTGGCGGTGCCGTGGTGAGCCCGCTCCTCGTGGGGCCACAGCCGATGTCATCACCGGAGACGGAACCCCGAGCTGCCTCGCCGGCCTCCAGATACGACCCCTGCGACTCAGGCGGCCAACGTGCCGGCGAACACCTGCCATGCCAGAGCGGACTTCGCCACCAGGCTCAACAGGACGTACGTGTACTCGCCGTACCGGTATTGGGCCCAGCGCCCGACCTGGCGGTACTGCAGCACCATCACCACGGCGAACGCGTTGAAGAAGACGAAGAGGGAGAAGAAGATCCCGTACACGAACGCGGGAGGGGACGCGTCGACTCCCGGCGCCACCAGGTAGACCGCGATCGCCACCCAGGGGACGGCCCCTGCGATCACCCCGAACCAGTAGGGGAGCCAGCTCCCGTCGCGCCCGGGTGCCTCGTACTTCTCCTGGAGCAGGCCGAAGAGGATCATGGCAGCGTTCACCCCGGCGATGCCCAACAGGGCCGCGATGTCGGCGATGCCCACCAGCATGGAGATGAGGACGACCATCAATGAGGAGGAGAAGGCGTACTCGATCCAGCGGGCGTAGTTGCGTTGCTGATCCAGATTCTTGAGGTACCACCCGTGTACCCCGGGCGAGGCTATGAGAAGGTGGGCAACGGCGGAGATGAACAGGAAGGCGGCCACTCCCCAGGCGATCGAGACTTCGAACAACGATGTGATCTCTGGCGGGGTACCGGGCGGGCCCGTCATGAATGTTCCCACGACAGGGAGCGTGAAGTCGTTGGCCAGGGCGAGGATGAGCGCTCCCTGGGCCAGATGGAGCATGCCCATCACCAGGTTGTAGATCCTCAGTCTGGGGGACGAGACACGTCCCCTCGGTTCGGTCACCGCTGTCATCTCTCCATTCCTTTCGCGCGTACTTCGGAGCGCGGCTCCCTCCTGGATGGAAGTATCTCTCCCGAGTCGGAGCGGAACGAAGAGGCGAAGGACCCACAGAGCCCGTGATCTCCCTCCTCGCCCGTCACGTCGACCCTTGTGAGTTGAAACAATCTGCCAACCGGAAGTCCCCAGTCTGCACGACGCTCACAGTCGCCTCATGTGAGCCATGAAGAGACTCACCATCATGGCGGGGTTTCCGCCCGGGGACGTCCGAAAGTAATCTCCTGTGTGAGCGTCGTGCTTCCCGGCCACGGTTCGGAGAGATGTCGGAAACCCGTACTCTGGAGCCAGATCAGCGGGGCTGTAGCTCAGTTCGGCAGAGCACCTGCTTTGCAAGCAGGGGGTCACGGGTTCGAATCCCGTCAGCTCCACACCTCCATTCGGGAGTTCGCCCGACCAGGACGATCCTGCTCGGAGTCAGTGCCCCGTGCGGGTTCGTCTAGATTCCTCCCGGTGCTGCTCGACGACCGGCTGCTGGCAGGGATCCGGGCGGGTGAGATCTCCGTTCTCTTCCGCAGATGGCGTCGTCCCCCAGTTCGAACGGGGACGAAGCAGCGGACCCGCATCGGCCTGGTGGAGGTAGTGGACCTGTCCGAGGTGGATCCCGAGGAGATCAGTGACGCGGACGCGGTCGCTGCGGGATTCGATGATCGGAGGGAACTGCGGTCCCAGTTCGATCGGTGGCCCGGCCATCTCTACCGGGTGGAGGTCCGCTATGCGGGACCGGATCCGCGGGTCGATCTCCGCAACCGGGCCGATCTGGACGCGGGCGAGGTGGCCGACCTCCGGGACCGCCTCGGGCGAATGGATGCCCGTGCCGAGGCGTCGTGGACGTGGGAGACCCTGCGCCTGATCGATGCCCACCCCGGTCGGGTATCGACTGAGCTGGCCGAGCAGTTGGGGCTGGAGCGTCAGTACTTCAAGCGAAGGGTGCGGCGTCTCAAGGAGCTGGGGCTGACCGAGAGCCTGGAGGTGGGCTATCGGATCTCGCCCCGCGGGAAGGCGCTCCTGGAGCTTCAGTCGAAGGGAAGCGAGGCCTGAGCCGGTTCCTGTCGCTGCGGGCGAGCGCGTCCAGAGTGGCGCTTGCGTCCGGGAAGATAGGAGCGCCCCCGGTACAGGCGCCGGTATGTCTCCACCAGGTCGGGGCGGTTCTCAGCGAGCCAGCCCATGAAGTGCTCCTTCACCCCCGGCCGCAGATGCAGGCGGATGGTGGTCACAGACTCCGCCCCCGCCTGCCGGCACGCTTCCTCCACCTCTGCTATCTGCTCGGGCCGGTCGGACAGACCCGGAAGGATGGGGGCGATGAGAACGCTGCTGCGGACTCCGGCTTCGCTCAGCCTGGCCACTGCTTCCAGCCGTCTCCGGGGGTGGGGCGTTCCGGGTTCGGTCCTCCGCCACACATCCGGGTCGAGGGTGCCTATGGAGAAGTTGACGGAGATGTCGGTGCGCCCGGCCGCCTCCCGGAACAGGTCCAGATCCCGCAGCACCAGGGTCGACTTGGTGAGGACGGAGAAGGGGTTGGCCCTCTCGGTCAGCACCTCCACCACCCCCCGGGTGAGCCGGTACTTCCCCTCAGCCGCCTGGTAGGGGTCGGTGTTGGTGCCCATGGCCACCAGATGCCCGGCCCATCGGCCGGGGGCAGTCTCGGCCCGGGCCAGCTCCACGGCGTTGGTCTTGACCACGATCTCAGAGTCGAAATCGGAGCCGCTGTTGAGGTTGAGGTATTCGTGGGTGGGGCGAGCGAAGCAGTAGACGCAGGCATGGCTGCAGCCCCGATAGGGGTTGATCGTCCAGCTGAAACCGAACCGGTCGCCGGGCACGTGATTGAGGATCGATCTGGCCTCCACCTCGTGGAAGGTGAGACCCCGGTACTCGCCTTTGCCGGCCACGCGCCTCCCCAGTCGGAAGAGGCCTCCTTCGGCGGGAGCAGACCAGCGCAACTCGCTCATGGCAGGGGACGCTACCGAACAGACGTTCGCCTGACAAGTGCCGGTCGGACAAGGATCGGAATCCGCACGTGGCCGATAAGGTTGGAGAAGAGAGAGCCCGAAAGGAACTGCCAATGCCCAACGCCGTCATCGTGGACGCGGTCCGCACCCCGGTAGGCCGTCGCAACGGCAAGCTGAAGGACATACATCCCGTCGACCTGGCGTCCATCCCCCTTCGTGCCCTGATGGAGCGGAACGACCTCGATCCCGCGCTGGTGGAGGACGTGATCATGGGGACGGTGACCCAGACCGGTGAGCAGGGTGTCAACGTGGGCCGCAACGCCGCCCTCGCCGCCGGCTTCCCCGAAGACGTGGTGGGCGTCACGATCGACCGCCAGTGCGGCTCCTCCCAGCAGTCCGCCCATTTCGCAGCCCAGGGGGTGATGGCCGGCGCCTACGACGTGGTGGTGGCAGCGGGCGTGGAGTCGATGACCCGGGTGCCGATGGGGGCCAATGCCCAGCAGGGGCCGGGCAAGCCGTTCGGACCTCTGATGCGGGAACGCTACAGCCAGGGCCTCGTCCCCCAGGGCCTGTCGGCGGAGATGATCGCCGAGAAGTGGGGCCTGACCCGCCAGGAACTGGACGAGATCGCCCTCGGCTCCCACACCCGCGCCGCCCGCGCCACCGAAGAGGGCCTCTTCGACTCCCAGATCGTCCCCGTGGAGGTCCACACCGACGACGGGAAGGAGACCTTCGCCCGCGACGAAGGCATCCGCTGGGACACCTCCCTCGAGAAGCTGGCCGCCCTCCAGCCCGCCTTCAAGGAGGAGGGGTTGGTCACCGCCGGCAACTCCTCTCAGATCTCCGACGGCGCCGCCGCCGTCCTCGTGATGTCGGAGGAGAAGGCAGCAGAGCTGGGATTGGAGCCGCTGGCCCGGTTCGTGTCCTTCTCCCTGGCAGGGGTGGATCCCGTCATGATGCTGACCGGGCCGATCCCTGCCACCTCCCGGGTCCTGGAACGGGCCCGTCTCGGGATCGACGACATCGACCTCTTCGAGGTCAACGAGGCATTCGCCTCGGTGGTTGCCGCCTGGCGGATCGAGCACGGCGGCACAGAACCTGACGCATTGTGGGAGAGGACCAACGTGAACGGGGGCGCCATCGCCCTGGGGCACCCCCTGGGTGCCTCCGGGGCCCGGCTCCTCACCACCCTCGTGCACGAACTGGTCCGCACCGGCAGACGCTATGGCCTCCAGAGCATGTGCGAGGGCGGGGGGATGGCCAACGGCACCATCATCGAGCGCCTCGCCTAGCGATGGAGATCGGGCTGGGTCAGATCCTCATCGCCCTCGGGATCGGCGCCGTGATCTGGGTGGTGAGCATGAAGATGCTCCGCATGCTGGTCACGCCTCCTCCCGAGGTCGATCCCGACGACGTGGTGGAGACACACCAGGACTACCGGTGCAGCGTGTGCGGGACCGAGGTGACTCTGCGGGTGGCCAACGTGCGAGAGGATGCCCCTCCCAAGCACTGCCGGGAGGAGATGGTGCCGGTGTGGCGGCCGGGGCGGCATGCCCGGCCCTGACTTGTCCACAGCCTGTGGACAAGTCGGAGGAAAACTACAAGTTTGTGATTCGAATCTCCCGGAATCAGCCTCCCGCGGGCCGGTTACGCTAGGAGATCATGCCTGAGTCCAAGCGCAGGAAGCCCAAGGCGACGGGGCCCACCCCCTCCAAACGGCCCAACCTCAAGGAGAAAGAGGAGAGCCCGCGCTGGTACGTAGCCGTCATGGCGGGGCTGATGGGCGTGGGAGTGCTCTTCGTGCTGGCGAGGTTCTTCCTCCGTACTGAGGAATGGGTCCTGATAGTGGGACTCGTCTTCATAACGATCGGCTTCATCATGACCACCAACTACCGGTGAAAGTCCTGGTTCTCGACAACTACGACTCCTTCACCCACAACCTCGCCCAGTACCTGGGAGAGCTGGGGAGCGAGCCGGAAGTGATCCGGGCCGACCGGATCGGCCCGGAGGAGGCAGAGGGCCGCGGCTACGGGCGGATCGTCATCTCCCCCGGCCCGGGCCGGCCCGAGACGGCGGGCAACTCAGTGCCCTTCGTGGAGGCATTCGCCGGGAGGATCCCCATCCTGGGCGTGTGCCTGGGCCATCAAGCGGTCGTGTCCGCCTTCGGCGGGTCGGTGGATCTGGCGCCGGAGCCCCGCCACGGGAAGACATCCCGCATCCGCCACGACGGCCGGGGGGTGTTCGCCGGGCTCAGCGACGACTTCGAGGCCACCCGCTACCACTCCCTGGCCACCCGCCACCTCCCCTCTGACCTGGAGGCCTGCGCCTGGTCGGAGGACGGGGTCGTCCAGGGTGTCCGCCACCGCCGCTTCGACATCCACGGTGTGCAGTTCCACCCCGAGTCCGTCATGACCACCGAAGGCAAGGCCCTTCTGGCCAACTTCCTCTCCTGAGGGCCCGACCCGACCAACCGGTCTAGCCGTCGCCTTCGGTGGTGGGGGGCGAGGTTGTTGTCGGGGTCGTGGTGGTCGTGGTGGAGGTCGTGGTCGTGGTCGTCGTGGTCGTGGTGGTGGTGGTCGTGGTGGGAGGAGTCCGGCCCAACGTGACCGTGATCACGTCCCCGGGAAGAGCCGTGCCTCCCGCCGCCGGGAACTGGGAGACGACCCGTCCGTCCAGGTTGGGGTCCGAGACGGTTTCGGTGGCGTTGGATATCGTGATTCCCAGCGCCAGCTCATCCAGGGCGCTCTCGGCGTCCTCCGGCGTGAGGCTGAACAGGTCGGGAATCGTGACGGGCTCGGGGCCGAGCGATACCACCAACAGGACCGTCTCTCCCACCTCCAGGGTCTCGCCAGGCTCCGGGTCGGTGGTTATGACCACGCCCTGGGGGACCTCCGGGTCGTAGCGTTCCTCTACGGTGACCCGGAGCCCGGCATCGTTGAGGCGCTGGGTGGCGTCCCGCTCGGTCAGTCCTTCCAGGTTCTCCAGCTCCACGGTCTGGGGGCCTTCCGAGATCACGATGTCGATGGGGGATTCGGCTCCTGCCAGGACCCCGGAAGGCGGTGTCTGCTCGACGACGACACCCTCCGGTTCCGGATCGGGACGCGAGCTCACATCGCCCACTGTGAAGCCGGCGTCCTCTATGAGCCGGCGGGCCGTCTCCTCGTCCTCGCCGATCAGGTTGGGGACCTCGAACTCCTCGGGGCCGGCCGAGATGAACAGCTCCACGGAGCTGCCGACGTCAACTTCGTCCCCGGCGGCAGGGTCGGTGCGGATGGCCTGGCCTTGAGGGATCTCCCCGCTCGGCTCCCGCGTGATGGACACCTCCAGCTCCGCCTCCTCCAGGCGTTCCACCGCCTCCTCCTCGGGGAGGTTCGTCACGTTGGGGATGGTGACGAGGTCGGGCTGGTCCTCCCCTCCCAGCGCCTGGAACAGGACGAAGACCAGCACAACCAGGAGGGCGAGAAGCCCGAAGGCGGTCAGGATGAAGGGGAGCTGGGATGGGGGCTCCTCCTCCAGGTCTCGATACACCTCGTCGGGAGGGGCGGTGGCGGGAGGGGCGGGGGAGGATGTGATGACCCGGGTGGAGGCGTCGGGATCGCTGTATCCCCCCGGTGCCACCGGTACGGGGGGCGGGGCGGATGGAGTCTGGCCCCGGAGCACTGCCACCAGGTCGGCCCGCAGGTCCTCGGCAGTCTGGTAGCGGCCGGCCGGGTCCTTGCGGAGGGCCCGCATCACCACCGCGTCGAGCTGGGGGGTGACGTCGGGGTTGAGTTGGGAAGGAGGGACGGCGTCGGTGGAGACGTGCTGGAACGCCACCGACATGGGGCTGTCCCCCTGGAAAGGAGGTCGGCCGGTCAGCATCTCGTAGAGGACCACGCCCAAGGAGTAGATGTCCGAGCGGGCGTCCGCCGACGCCCCCTGAGCCTGCTCGGGTGAGAAGTAGGTGGCGGTGCCTATCACCGACCCGGTGCGGGTGAGCTCCTGGGAGTCGTCCCATGCCCGGGCGATCCCGAAGTCGGTCACCTTCACGGTCCCGTCGGAGGCGAGAAGGATGTTGCCGGGCTTGATGTCTCGGTGGACCAGGCCGGCCCGGTGCGCCACCGACAGGGCGGCCGCCACCTCGGAGGCGATCTCCACCGCCCGGCGGGGGAGGAGGGCGCCCTCCGAGCGGAGTACCTCCCGCAGGGAGCGTCCCTCCACCAGTTCCATGACTATGAAGTAGGTGTTCTCGCCCTCCCCCCAGTCGTAGATACCCACGATGTTGGGATGGCTGAGGTTGGCCGCAGCCTGAGCCTCCCGCCGGAAGCGCTTCACGAAGGCCTCGTCCGACGAGTACTGGGAATGCAGCATCTTCACGGCCACGCTCCGAC
>JBKHJQ010000015.1:0-14319 GCA_046538055.1 Actinomycetota bacterium | reverse complement strand
CCGTGTGAGTATTTAGCACTAAGAGACTGGCCCGGGTCCGCCTCCTTCCAGAAACGCTTGGACGGCGGCCGCCACCTGCTCGGGCTGTTCCACCCCCAGGTCGTGGGCTCCGGAACGGATCCGGGCGAAGCGGCCGTCGGGAAGCCGGTCGAGCACCGCTCGAGCCGCCTCCTCCGACAGGTGCGGGCTGTGCTCTCCCCGGATCAGCAGGGTGGGCACGGTGATGCGGTCGATGGCCTCCCACAGCTCGGCGGCGGTGACGCCGCCCAGGACGAACTCCCGGATACGGGGATCGAACCGCCATCGCAGACCCGATCCGTCCGCCACCAGGTTGTGCTCCACGTAGTGGCGCATGAGCGGCTCCCGGGCGAGGTGGTTGCCCGTCATCCACTCGTCCAGCGCTTCGTCCGCGTCCCGGTAGCGCCGGGCCACCAGCCCCTCCATCCACTCGGCCAGCATCGGCCCCGCCTCCTCCACGCTGGCGGGGGCGATGTCGATGATCACCAGCCGATCCACCAGGTCAGGTCGGAGGGCGGTGGCGATCTGGGCGGCCATCGCCCCCATGGAATGGGCGACGATGCAGACGGGGGCGAGATCGAGGGCCCCGACCACATCCACGATGTCGGCGGCCATCGCCTTCGCCGTGTACTCCTCCGCCCAGTCCGAGCGTCCGTGGCCCCGCTGGTCGAGGCCGATCACCCGGAAGCGGGGAGAGAGGGCGTCCACCAGGACGTCCCACTCGCGGGCGTGGCCCATTATCCCGTGCAGCACCAGGACGGCCGCCCCGCCAGGGTCGCCCGACTCCCGGTAAGCCAGATCCAGGTCGCCCACCCGAACCCGGCGGTCGATCCCCTGCTGTTGGGTGCGAACGGTCATGCTTCCTCCTACAAACCGACTAGTTGGTCTGGCAGCTTACAGACCAACTAGTCGGTCGGCAAACGGTACACTGCTCACACCATGGCCACCACCCGCGACCGCATCCTCGACGCCGCCCGGGACCTCCTGGGGGTGCGGGGCTTCGCCAGCACCACGGTGGATTCGGTGCTGGAGCGGGCCGGGGTGTCGAAGGGAGCCTTCTTCCACCACTTCCCCTCCAAGGCCGCCCTGGGAAGGGCGGTGGTGGAGCGCTACGCCGCCGAGGACGCCGCCTTGCTGGAGGAGCTGATGGGGCGGGCGGAGGCGACTTGGGACGACCCCGCCCGCCAACTGGTGGGGTTCATCCGGAGCCTGGAGGGGCTGGCAGTCGACATCGGGGCCGAGCAGCCCGCCTGCTTGTTCGTGTCCTTCATATACGAACGGGACCTGGCCGACGACGACACCGACGAGGTGGTGCGGCATGCCGTCCTGCACTGGCGGGAGCGGATCCAGGAGAAGCTGGAGCAGGCCGCAGGACGGGAGGGCTTGCCTCCCGTGGACCTGACCTCCCTGGCCGACCAGGTCTTCACCACCGTCGAGGGGGCGTTGCTTCTGGCGCGGGCACTGGACGACCCCTCCCGGATGCAGGCCCAGCTCGCCCACCTCCGCCACTACCTGGAACTGCTCTTCCACCTTCCGGTGGACGGGATGTAGTCCACGGGTGCAAACGCCGTCCCCGGTTATCCTGAGCAGTGCCCATGCCCCGTATCCGTGCCGAGAGCATCGCCGAGCACAAGGCCATGACCCGCCGCCAGATCCTGGACGCCGCCCAGGACCTGATCGCCGAGCTGGGCACGGCCGAGATCTCTCTGGGAGAGATCGCATCGGCGGTGGGCATCGGACGGACCACCCTCTATGAGTACTTCACCGACAGGGACGACGTGATCGCCTCCCTGGTGGAGGACCGCCTCCCCCAGGTGGTGGAGGGCTACCTGAGCGATATCCCTCCCGACCTGGACCCGCCCGAGCATCTGGCGGAGGTGGCGGAGCGGACGGTCCGCTTCGTGGCCACCGACCGGGTGCTGGGCCTCATCCTCCACCGGGAGGTGGGACGGCTCCGCCCGGCGGTGCAACAGCGGATCCGGGCCGCCCACGCCGACCTGGTGGGGGAGGTCGCCTCCATCTACGCCCAGGGCGTGGACAGGGGCCTGTTCCGCTCCATCCCGCCCGACCTGGCCGGGCGCTTCGTCCAGGACACGGTCATGTCCGCCGCCCGGGCCGTGATCTCCGCACCGGAGCCCGATGTGCGCCTGCCGGAGATCCTGGCGGCGATGCGCTTGTTCCTCCTCCACGGCCTCAGCTCGGACTGAAGGCCGGCACAACCTCGGCCCGTCGGGCAAGATTGGTGCCGAGACGACCGATAGGTCCTGTAGATGACCTCCGAGAACTACATCAACCGCGAGCTCTCCTGGCTCGATTTCAACGCCCGGGTGCTGGCCCTGGCCCAGCGGGCCGACCTGCCGCTGCTGGCACGGGTCCGGTTCCTGGCCATCTGGGCGTCCAACCTGGACGAGTTCTTCCAGGTCCGCGTCGCCGGCCTCAAGGAGCAGGTGGTCCAGAACGTGCGGGCCACGCCTCCCGACGGGCTTAGCCCCGCCGAGCAGCTCCGGGAGATCCGCCGGGTGGTGAGCGACCAGTACGTGGAGGTGTCCAAGACCTTCCTCACCGATCTGGCGCCCGCCCTGTCGGAGGCGGGGATCGTGTTCAGCGACTACGACACCCTGGGCGCCGACGACCGCGCCTACCTGGACGAGCAGTTCCGGGAGCGGGTGTACCCGGTGGTCACCCCCCTGGCGGTGGACCCGGCCCACCCCTTCCCCTACATCTCCAACCTGTCCCTCAACCTGGCCATCTTCGTCCGCAACCCCGAGACGGGGCTGACCCGGTTCGCCCGGATCAAGGTGCCCCCCATCCTGCCCCGTTTCGTGGTGCTGCCCGACGGGGAGCGTTTCGTGCCACTGGAGCAGGTCATCGCCTCCCATCTGGAGAGCCTCTTCCCCGGTATGGAGATCCTGGGCCACCACGTGTTCCGCGTCACCCGCAACGCCGACATGGAGATCGAGGAGGAGGAAGGCGGCGACCTGCTCCTCACGATCGAGTCGGAGCTGACCCGGCGCCGCTTCGGGCACATGGTGCGGCTGGAGATCCAGCCCGACATGCCCGACGAAGTGCGCGACCTCCTCATGCGGGAGATGGGAGCGGACGAATCCGACGTGTACGTGGTGGACGGCCCCCTCGACCTGTCGGGACTGAGCGGGATCGCCTCACTCGACCGGCCCGAGCTGCAGTACGAGCCCTGGCACTGGCTCACCCCCCTGCGCCTCCAGCCGGTGGAGGGCGAGGCCCCCGACTTCTTCGGGGTCATCCGCCAGGGGGACCTGTTCGTCCACCATCCCTACGAGTCGTTCACCACCTCGGTGGCCGAGTACCTGGACCAGGCCGCCCGCGATCCCGACGTGCTGGCCATCAAGGTCACCCTCTACCGCACCTCCCGGGACAGCCCCATCATGGCTTCGCTGATCGCGGCGGCGGAGTCGGGCAAGCAGGTGGTGGCGCTGGTGGAGCTGCTGGCCCGCTTCGATGAGGAGCGCAACATCGAATGGGCCCAGCGCCTGGAGGACGCCGGGGTGCACGTCATGTACGGGGTGGTGGGGTTGAAGACCCACACCAAGGTGGCCCTGGTGGTCCGGGACGAGGGGGGGACCATCCGCCGCTACGCCCACATCGGCACCGGCAACTACAACGACGCCACCGCCCGCCTGTACGAGGACGCCGGGCTGTTCACGTGCGACGACGCCGTGGGAGCCGACCTGTCCGACCTGTTCAACTTCCTCACCGGCTACAGCCGCCAGACCCGCTACCGGGTGCTGTCGGTCTCCCCGGAGGGGATCCGCCGCCGGATGCTGGAGCTGATCCGGGCGGAGGCCGACCACGACGACGGGCACATCACCATGAAGATGAACGCCCTGGTGGACGAGGGGATGGTCAACGCCCTCTACGAGGCGTCCCAGGCCGGCACCCGCATCGACCTGGTGGTGCGGGGGATCTGCTGTCTCCGTCCCGGAGTGCCGGGGCTGTCGGAGAACATCCGGGTGCGGTCCATCCTGGGCCGCTACCTGGAGCACTCCCGCTTCTACCGCTTCGGGGGGCGGGGCCGGGAGCGCACCTACTACATGGGCTCGGCCGACCTCATGCCCCGCAACCTGGACCGGCGGGTGGAGGTGCTGGCGCCGGTGGCCGACCCCACCGCCCAGTTCCGCATCGACGAGATCCTGGACGTGCTGTGGGCCGACGACACCCTCGCCTGGGAGCTGGGACCGGACGGCACGTGGACACGGGTGCGGGAGACCCAGGGGATCAACACCCACGACGCCCTCCAGGAGCTGGCCGCGGCGCGCTGTCGGGTGACCTGACGTGCGGTACGCCGCGATCCTGCTGGTGGTGGCGGCGGTGGCATGCGCCCGGGAAGGGACCCCGCCCCCGATCACGGATCCGCCCACCACCACCGTCCCCACCACCGTCCCCACCACCCTCGCCACCACCTCCACGTCGGAGGCGGCGCCCCCCACCAGCGCCGCCCCGGACACGACCGGCACCAGCGTCGCCCCCACCACTACCTCCACCAGCCCCGCCATCGAGGCTACGGAGGAGTTCCCGGTTCCGGGAAACCGTCCCCACGACGTGGCGGTCGCCCCCGACGGCACCGTCTGGTACACGGCCCAGCGCTCCGGGAGCCTGGACCGCCTGGATCCCGCCACTGGGGAGACCCAACAGGTCCCTCTCGGGGCGGGGTCGGCTCCCCACGGGGTGATCGTGGGCCCCGAGGGCGACGCCTGGGTGACCGACCAGGGCCTCAACGCCCTGGTGCGGGTGGACGATGACACCCACGAGACGGAGGTCTTCGGGGCGGAGCCGGACGTGGCGATGCACACCGCCGCCTTCGCTCCCGACGGGATCCTGTGGTTCACCGGCCAGAGGGGCTATGTGGGCCGCCTCGACCCGGCGGCGGGGGAGATGGAGCTGTTCGAGACCGCAGGAGGAGGACCCTACGGGATCACGGTCACCCCGGGAGGCGACGTCTACTTCGCCGCCCTCTCCGGGAGCTACGTGGGCCGGGTGGAGCCCGGCTCCGGTGAGATCACCCGCCTCGATCCCCCCACCGCCGACCAGGGCGCCCGCCGGGTGTGGACCGACTCCGGCGGCCACATCTGGGTGTCCTACTGGAACACCGGCCACCTGGCCCGTTACTCACCGGCCGACGACGCCTGGACCGAGTGGCCCCTCCCCGGCGAGACGCCCCAGGCCTACGCCGTCTACGTGGACGAGACCGACCGCCCCTGGGTGAGCGACTTCGGAGGCGACCACGCCCTGTTGCGCTTCGACCCCGCCACCGAGGCCTTCGAGTCGGTGCCTCTCCCCACCTCCGGTGGCGAGGTGCGCCAGCTCCTGGGCCGCCCCGGGGAGGTGTGGGGTGCGGAGTCGGCCGCCGACGCCCTCATGGTCGTCCGCTACGGCAACTGACCGACCGAAAACGGTTCAGGGGGCCCCGGAAAAGGTTCATCTGACGTTCACCTTGGGACTGCTGGGGGGAAAACCGGCCTCCGTAGCTTGAAGGGCATGAGATACAGAAACCTCCGATTGCCGGTGATCCTCCTGGCGGTTGCCATGGTGCTGGCCGCCTGTGGCACGGCCAGCGATCCCACCACCACGCCCCCCGAGAACGACGACACCGAGAGCACCGAAGCGACCGAGACCACCCCGCCCGCCGACGAGGGAGGCGACGACATGGGTGAGACCTCCCAGTGGGGCCTTCCCGTCGTCGAGCCCATCGACGTGGACGCGGGAGTGGACGTGGCCATCGCCGGGTCCTCCACCGTGTTCCCCCTCTCCACCGCCATCATGACCCAGTGGATCGACGAGGGCGGCCCCGAGTACTCCATCGACTCGATCGGCTCCGGCGGCGGCCTGGAGCGCTTCTGCGTGGAAGGGGCCTCCGACATCGCCAACGCCTCCCGGGCCATCGAGCAGGGTGAGATCGACGCCTGCGTCGAGACCTGGGGAGACGAGCCCATCGAGGTCCGGGTGGGAAGCGACGCCCTCTCGCTGGTGGTCAGCCCGGGGAACTACTTCGCCCAGGAGCTGAGCCTGGACGAGATCGCCACCGCCTTCTCGCTCACCGAGGCCGACGCCACCTGGGCGGACGTCAACCCCGACTTCCCGGCCCATCCCATCCAGCTCTTCTCGCCCGGGACCGACTCCGGCACCTTCGACTACTTCAACGAGGTGGTCTTCGAGGAGGCCGACCCGCCCCCCATCCTCTCCTCCATCGCCGAGATCGTGGGCGAGGACGACAACCTGACGGTGACCGGGGTGGCCGAGGACGGCTGCACCGAGGGAGACGAGAGCTCCACCTGCGCCATCGGCTACTTCGGCTACGCCTACTACCAGGAGAACGCCGACCGCCTGGAGACGGTGGCGGTGGACGGCGTGGAGCCTAGCGCCGAGTCGGTGGACGACGGGTCCTATCCCATCTCCCGGCCCCTGTTCATGTACACGGCGCCGGACGTGATCGCCCAGAAGCCGCAGGTGGCCGAGTTCATGGCCTACTACCTCAACAACGTCAACGACCTCATCGGAGAAGTCGGGTACTTCCCCGCCCCCGACGCCTCTCTCCAGGAGGCGGCCGACAACATCGCCGCGGCCGCCGGTTGGTGAGACCCGGCGTCGGTGACCCGCGGGGCGGAGCCCGGTCGATGACCGGGCTCCGCCCTGTACCCGCCAGGAGACCCACGGACTAGATGACGAGCCAGACCAGAGCCGACAAACCCACCTTCAAGCGCCGGCGCCGCCCCGGGGAGTTCGCCATCCGCGCCGCTCTCTTCTTCTGCGGGGCGCTGTCGATCGCCGTCACCGTTGGCATCCTCTACGAGCTGGGCAAGGAGTCGCTCCTCTTCTTCGGGGACCCGGAGGTCACCTTCTGGGAGTTCATCACCACCACCGTCTGGCAGCCGCAGGCGGGAGGGTTCGGGATCTGGCCGCTCGTCCTCGGCACGATGCTCATCAGCGTGATCGCCATGGCGGTGGCCGTCCCCATCGGCCTGGCATCGGCCATCTACCTCTCCGAGTACGCCAGCCCCCGGGTGCGCAACTTCTTCAAGCCCATCCTGGAGGTGCTGGTGGGCATCCCCACCGTCGTCTACGGCTTCTTCGCCCTCACCTTCATGACCCCCCTGCTGCGCTCGGTCTTCGGCGACAGCCTGGTCGGGTTCTTCAATGTCGCCTCGGCCGGGATCGTGGTGGGGATCCTCATCGTCCCCCTCATCAGCTCCCTGTCCGAGGATGCTCTGGCCGCGGTCCCCGACTCCCTGCGCCAGGCTGCGTACGCCCTGGGGGCGTCCAAGCTGGACGTTTCACTCCGGGTGGTGGTGCCGGCCGCCCTCTCGGGGATCGCGGCCGGATTCGTGGTGGCCATGTCCCGGGCGGTGGGCGAGACGATGGTGGTGACCCTGGCCGCCGGGGCCGCCCCCCGCAACTTCGCCCTGGGGGAGGACCCGCTCTTCGGCTACATCCTCAACCCCTTCGAGTCGGCCCAGGCCATGACCGGGTACGTGGCGATCACCTCCAGCGGTGACCTCAGCTACAACACCATCGACTACAACTCCATCTTCGCCATCGGCCTGACGCTGTTCTTCATGACCCTGGGCCTCAACTCACTCAGCCGCCGGTTCGTCAAGCGCTTCCGCCAGGAGTACGAATGAGCGTTCAGGCGCCCGAGCGGCCCCCCGAGGAGCTGTTCCCCACCGACGACCAGTACCAGGACCTCCTGAACCGGCGCACCCGCCGGGCCCGCCTGTTCCAGTTCGCCTGCCTCACCGCCCTCACCATCGCCGTGATGGCCCTCGCCACCCTCGTCTACACCATCGTCAACGACTCCTTCGGCCTGGTGGCGATCGTCAACCAGAACGAGCCAGAGGACGTGGTGGCCGACCTGGGCTACGACCCCGAGGCGGTGACGCTGGCCGAGGTCCCCTACGACGACCTGGTGGAGCTCTTGGCGTCCACCGTCTCCGGGGGGGCGGGGCGCCGCCTGGAGCGGGAGCAGCGCTTCTACGAGGACCGCCTGGTGTTCGAGCCCCAGGAGTCCTGGGACGAGCTGTGCTCGTCCGCCCAGCCCCCTCCCGGCTGCAGCGCCGCTCCCCGGGACAAGGCCAGCGTGGTGGCCCTGGTGCAGGAGCGGGTTGTGGTCCCCGACGTGATCGCCTCCCACGACCTGGTCCCCTCCCTCCTCGACCCCCAGGGCTTCACCCGTCAGGTGGAGGAGGGGTTCGCGGCGGGGCGCTTCCCGGACTACACCGTCGACCAGGTGGACATCGAATGGAGGGCCTGGTTCAACCCCACCTTCGTCACCACCCCCTCCAGCGCCACCCCCGAGGTGGCGGGGATCCGCACCGCCATCCTGGGTTCGGCTTGGCTGGTCCTCATCACCGTCGGCTTCGCCGTGCCGGTGGGAGTGGGGGCGGCCATCTACCTGGTGGAGTACGCCCGCCCCTCGCGACTGAACGACTTCATCCAGACCAACATCTACAACCTGGCAGGCGTGCCGTCGATCATCTACGGGATGCTGGGCCTGGCCATCCTTGTGCGGGCCCTGGAGCCGCTCACCTCCGGGTCGCTCTTCGGCGTGGGCGACGGCAACGGCCGCACCGTCCTCTCCGCCGGCCTGACCCTGGGACTGCTCACGCTCCCGGTGGTGATCATCAGCGCCCAGGAGGCCCTCAAGGCGGTGCCCAACTCTCTGCGCCAGGCCGCCCTGGGCCTGGGCGCGACCCGCTGGCAGATGGTCCGCAGCCAGGTGCTGCCCGTGGCGCTCCCCGGGATCCTCACCGGGGCCATCCTGGCGGTGGCCCGGGCCATCGGGGAGACCGCCCCCCTCATCCTGGTGGGGGCCGCCAGCTTCATCACCGTCGATCCCAGCGGCCCCTTCTCCAAGTTCACCGCCCTCCCCATCCAGATCTTCCAGTGGACGTCGTTCCCCCAGGAGGAGTTCCGCAACATCGCGGCCGCCGCCAGTCTGGCGCTGCTGATCCTGCTGCTGCTGTTGAACGCCTTCGCCGTGATACTCCGCAACCGCTACGCCAGGAAGGCTTGACGTGAACGACCGGATCAGGACCATGATGAGAGAAGACATGCCCGACACCGAGACAGAGACATCGCCGGGACCTGAGACGGTCGCCCCCCGGGAGGCGGCGGTGCGCACCGAGGCGATGAGCGTCTACTACGGCGACTTCCGCGCCGTGGAGGACGTCACCCTGGACTTCACCGCCCACGAGATCACCGCCCTGATCGGGCCGTCGGGATGCGGCAAGTCGACGGTGCTGCGCTCCCTCAACCGCATGAACGACCTCATTCCCACCGCCCGGGTGGAGGGCAAGGTGTTCTTCGGGGACAGGGAGATCTACGCCCCCGACGTGGACCCGGTGGAGGTGCGCCGGCGGGTGGGGATGGTCTTCCAGAAGGCCAACCCCTTCCCCAAGTCGATCTACGACAACGTGGCCTGGGGAGCCAAGATCAACGGCTTCCGGGGGACCCGGGGAGAGCTGGACGACCTGGTGGAGCGGGCCCTAACCCAGGCCGCCCTCTGGGACGAGGTCAAGGACAAGCTCTCCGACTCCGGCTACTCCCTCTCGGGCGGCCAGCAGCAGCGCCTGTGCATCGCCCGGGCCCTCGCCCCCAGCCCGGAGGTGCTGCTGATGGACGAGCCGTGCTCGGCTCTGGATCCCATCGCCACCCTCCGCATCGAGGAGCTGATGCTCAACCTCAAGGAGCGCTACACGATCATCATCGTCACCCACAACATGCAGCAGGCCGGGAGGGTGTCGGACCGGACCGCCTTCTTCTCGGTGAACGTGAACGAGGTGGGCCAGCGCACCGGGCGGCTGGTCGAATACGATTCGACCGAGAAGCTGTTCACGTCCCCTTCCGAGAAGGAGACCGAGGACTACATCACCGGGAGGTTCGGCTGATGAGCGACACGCGATCGGTCTTCCACAACGAGATGGACGACCTGGAGCGGACGCTCCTGGGGGTGGCCGACCGGGCCGAGCAGATGGTGAGGGACGCGGTGGAGGCCTTCACCGCCGGGCGGCTGGACCTGGCGGAGGGAGTGGTGGCGGCCGACGACGACATCGACCGCATCTACCTGGATGTCCACAACCGCTGGATGAACCTGATGGCCCGCCAGCAGCCGGTGGCGGGGGACCTGCGGCAGATGTCGATGCTTCTGCACATGAACACCACCCTGGAGCGGATGGGAGACCAGTGCGTGAACATCTCCAAGATGGCCCTGGCCACCGAGGGGCTCCCCCGGGTGCAGGCGAT
This sequence comes from Actinomycetota bacterium, assembly GCA_046538055.1. Classification (GTDB taxonomy): domain Bacteria; phylum Actinomycetota; class Acidimicrobiia; order Spongiisociales; family ZC4RG35; genus ZC4RG17. The sequence continues at coordinate 4,026 of JBKHJQ010000015.1, read as the reverse complement.
CGTCGACGAGCTCCAGGAGATGTCGGATCTGGTGCGGGCCATGATCCGCACCGGGATCGAGGCGGTGGTCCGCCGCGACGCCGACGAGGCCCGCCTCCTCCCCGCCATGGACGAGCCGGTCGACCGCCTCAACCGGGGCATGTACGAGGAGGTGGTCAAGGCCGGCCCCGACCCCCGGCGCCTGGAGTGGGCCACCAAGGCGATGATGGTCTCCCGGGCCCTGGAGAGGGTGGGCGACCAGGTGGTGGACATCGGCGAGCAGCTCGCCTTTCTCCTCACCGGCCAGAGGGTGGAGTTCGACGAGGTGGGCATGGGAGGTATGCCTTCCGGTGAGTAGCCCCCCGTCGGAGCGGATCCTGGTGGTGGAGGACGAGGAGTCCCTGGCCGAGTCGGTGCGGTTCATGCTGGAGACGGAGGGCTACCTGGTCCACGTCGCCCACGACGGCGTGAGCGGGCTGGCGGCGGTGCGCGACCACAACCCCTCCCTGGTGCTGTTGGACCTGATGCTGCCCGGAATGGGGGGCATCGACGTGTGCCGCCAGATCCGCCAGGAGTCCGACGTCCCCATCGTGATGGTCACCGCCAAGACGTCGGAGGCCGACAAGGTGCTGGGCCTGGAGATGGGTGCCGACGACTACATCACCAAGCCGTTCTCCAGCCGGGAGCTGCTGGCCCGGGTCAGGGCTCATCTGCGCCGGGTGGCCCGCACCGGCACCCTGGCGGCCGCCAACGAGGTGCTGCGGGGAGGCTCCATCGAGCTGGACGTCGACGCCCACGAGGCCCGCCGGGACGGCCGGGTGGTGGCGCTGCGCCCCAAGGAGTTCGAGCTGCTGGAGATGCTGATGCGGCGCAAGAACCGCCTCGCCTCCCGGGATGTCCTCATCGACGAGGTGTGGGGACCGTCCTACTTCGGCGACACCAAGACCCTAGACGTGCACATCAAGCGGCTGCGGGACAAGCTGGAGAAGGACCCCTCCCACCCCGCCCACATCCAGACCGTCCGCGGCCTGGGCTACAAGTTCGTGGACTGATACCGGCCGGCCGAAGGCGTGGCCGTTGACGGGCCCAGGGCTGCCACTACGTTGCGGAGCCGTGAAGCGACGGACTCTCTCCTCCTCTCTGGCCGGCTCGGTGATCGCGGCTGGCTTGCTGGCGGTGTCTGTGCAGGCCGCCGGCCAGTCCCCGTCCTTCGATGACGTCCCCGACGGCCACGTCTTCACCTCCGATATCGACTGGCTGGCCGCCGAGGGGATAACCCGGGGCTGCAACCCGCCGGACAACACGAGGTTCTGCCCGGACGATCCGGTGACGCGGGGGCAGATGGCCGCCTTCCTGGTCCGGGCTTTGGACCTCACCGCATCCGGTGGAGGCTTCGACGACACCGGGGGGCATGTGTTCGAGGAGGACATCTCCCGGCTGGCGGAGGCTGCCATCACCCGGGGCTGCGACCCTCCCGACAACACCCGGTTCTGTCCCGACGATGTGGTCACCCGGGGCCAGATGGCCGCTTTCCTGGTACGGGCCCTGGACCTGTCGGTGCCGGGCCCCGGCTTCGACGACACCGGAGGCCACGTGTTCGAGGATGACATCTCCCGGCTGGCGGCAGCAGGTGTCACCCGGGGCTGCAATCCGCCCGACAACACCCGGTTCTGTCCCGACGATCCCGTCACCCGCCAGCAGATGGCCGCCTTCCTGCACCGGGCGCCGGGGAAGAAGGTCGCCCCCGGCTCCGACCCGGTGTGGTTCGCCCCCAACATCGGCTCGGACGACTATCCCGACCTGTTCACGCGGACGGGGGACTGGGATGCCGCCGCCGCCGAGGTGGATGTCTTCAAGTTCTACACCCAGAACGTCCTGGACGTCCCCTGTGCCATCTGCGGCGACAACACCCTGGACGCCTTCGTGGCCGTGGACGCCTTCCGCCGGCTCCCGGAGATGGGGATCGCCACCGCCATCGAGGTAGGGGCGGTGAAGGAGTGGGGCTGCAGCGGAGTGCGGGAGGCCGAGGTGGCCCTGGAGGCCGTGGGCAACGTGGAGGGCCACGGCGGGCGGGTGAGCCTGTTGGCGATGGACGAGCCCTACCTGGGCGGGCAGCTCACCGCAGGAGGCAACTCCTGTGGGTACGAGATGGAGGAAAGCGCCGCCGCCACCGGGAAGTTCCTCCGCCTGGTCCAGGCGGAGCGCCCCGATCTGGTGGTGGGCGACATCGAGCCCTATCCCCACTACTCCGTCTCCCAGCTGCAGGACTGGGTGGTGGAGCTGGAGGCCAACGGGGTGGTGCCTGCCTTCTTCCACCTCGACGTGGACCTGGTGAGGGCGGAGGTGGAGGGCCAGGACGTGGCCGCCGACCTGGCCGCCCTGGAGGAGTTCCTGGCCGACCGGGGCATTCCGTTCGGGGTGATCCTCACCTGGCTCGACGCCGACTCCGATCGCGTCTACTACGACGAGACCCTGGACTGGACCCGGACCGTGGACGAGGCGATCGGTCACCCCAGCCACGTCGTGTTCCAGTCCTGGCAGGGGCCGGCTCCCGACGGCGTCCACCGCTACCCCAGCAACCTCCCCGAGGAGGGAGAGGACGTCTACAGCCATACCCGCCTGATCCTGGACGGCCTGGAGATCCTGGAGGGCTGACCCCTCCGACACCCGACTGGCGCGACGGGTATGGTCGGTGGGGTATGAACGATCAGGAACGCAACACCGATACGCCGGCGGTGAGCGGGATCGTGTGGGCGGTGCTGCTCGTCGCGCTGCTCGTCATCGGCTGGATCTCCATCTGACCCGGACCGAGAAGTTCACCTTCTGTTGATGCGGCGCTCGCCGGGGTGTTGATTGCCCCGGGTAGCTTGCGGGGAGGATGATGACGCACAACGAGAGTTGCCAGGTGCCCGGCTGCCACGCCCCCTCGCCGCAGTATGTGGTGGAGCGGCGGGAGAGCCTCCGCCTGGTCTGCCATCCCTGCATGGCCGAGATGGTCTCCCTCTTCGGCTGGGAGCCGGCGGGCCTGCTGGGCCGGATGGACGAGCCCCCGCCCCAATTCGAAAACGGAAGAGGGGTGGCGGTCAGGTAGCTAGGGGGCGCCGGGGAGGGACTCGCAGGCGACGCCATCGCCGTTGCCGTCCAGGTTGGCCACGTCCCCGTAGTGCGGCTCATACAGCTCGAACCACTCCTGGGCCTCCGACCACTCCTCGAAGTCGGTGCAGTTGACGGCGTCGCCCGGGTTGTCGGGGACTCCCACCGGGACCGGGTCCAGCTCCAGGGCCCGGGCCAGGAACGAGGCCATCTGCGCCCGGGTGACCCGGTCGTGGGGGCAGTAGCGGTCGTTGTCGGGCGGGTTGCAGCCCGCCGTGATGCCCGCTGCCGCCAGGGCGTCGATGTCGTCGGCGAAGACGGTGTCGTCGTCGTCGCCGAAGTGGTTCGTCCCCGAGGCGGGGTAGTCGAACGCCCTCCGCAGGAAGGCGGCCATCTCCCCCCGTGTGACCGGGTCGTCGGGGCAGAACCGGAAGTTGTCGGGCGGGTCGCATCCCTGGGTGATGCCCGCCTCGGCGATGGCGTGGATGTCGTCTTCGAAGATGTGGCCGGTCTCGTCGATGAACCAGTTGCGGTCCGTGTCCGGCAGGTCCAGGGCCCGGTTGAGGAAGGCCGCCATCTGCCCGCGGGTGACGGACTCGTCGGGGCAGAACCGGTGGTTGGCAGGCGGGTTGCAGCCCCGGGTGATCCCCTCGGCGGCTATCGCCTCGATGTTCTCCTCGTGCACGGACCCGTCGTCGTCGGTGAACGAGCCGGGGAGGTGCTCGTCGGCGAGAGCCGCCCCGCCCAGCACCATCAGAGCCGACACGACCAGGAGCATCCAGTACTTCCGCATATCGTCAACTTACCCTACCCGACCCATTCCGGATCCGTCGTGTCAGTCCGAGTACGACCTCGACACCACGATGTTGCCGTCCGGGTCGAGGACGAAGACGGTGTCACCCGAGTTGTTCCACACCGCCGAGCCCTCCACGCACCAGTACAGGGCGGTGGAGG
>JBKHJQ010000349.1:0-3372 GCA_046538055.1 Actinomycetota bacterium | reverse complement strand
CTCCCTGTTCGACCGCTCGGACGGTACCGTGGGCGACCTCATGGAAGCTCGCTCTCTTCCCTACACCTCCCTGGTCCTGCCCGCCGATCTGGGGGTCCCCTCGTGAGGGGTGAGCACCTGGCGGTGCCTGAAGCACATGGATCGGAGCCGCCCCTCTTCGAGCCTCTGGTGGTGCACCGCTCCACTCTGCGGACCTGGCTCATATCCCTCGCCGCCATCCCGGCCGTGGTCGTGGGTGCGGATATCCTGTGGCGGCAGCGGATCGTGGGCTGGGTGACCGATCAGGTCTTCGAGTCCGACCCCCAGACCCTGGACGCCCGGGACGAGATCTGGGCATGGGCCCTGGTGATCGTGGGAGGGGCGATCGTGGTGTGGGGCCTGAAGGAGCTGTTCCTGCCTGCTCCCATCCTCCACACCGACGACGAGGGTGTGCATGTCCGGATGCGGGGTCCCTTCCGGGGGGCGACAACCCTGCCGTGGTTCTCGCTCCACGACCTGGACGCAGGGACCCTGGAGGACGACGAGGAGGATGTGGAGGTCCTGATCGTGGAGGTGAAGGACACGGATCTCCTTCCCGACAATCCCTGGGGAGGCCGCCGCTTCGACGATCGCACGGTTGCCCTGTTCACCACCGAATGGGACACCCGGGCCGACCAGGTGGCCGTGACACTGGCCGACCAGGCCGTCACCGTCGCCCGCCACTCCGACGCGGATCGTAGGTGAGAGTCGGAGCCCACGTCCCCGGCGCCCACCCACTGGCGGAGGCTGCAACCCGGCACGCCGATGTGGTGCAGATCTTCCTGTCCAACCCCCAGTCGTGGAAGAAGCCACGGTCCCGGGCAGACGCCGAGGATCTGGCGGGATCCCCGATCCCCGTCTACGTGCATGCCCCCTATCTGATCAACGTCTGCGCCGACAACAACCGGGTGCGGATCCCCAGCCGGCGGATCCTGCAGGAGACCTGCGATGCCGCCTCCGAGATCGGGGCGGCGGGGGTGGTGGTCCACGGGGGGCACGTCACCGGAGACGGAGAGGTGGCCCTCGGCTACGACCGCTGGCACAAGGCCATCCAGGAGATCGACACCGAGGTGCCCATCCTGATCGAGAACACCGCCGGTGGCGACAAGGCGGTGGCGAGACGGGTCGACCAGCTACGAGGCCTGTGGGAGGCCATCGGCGGCGAAGGTGTGGGTTTCGTCCTCGACACCTGCCACGCCTGGGCGGGTGGTGAGCCTCTGGACGACCTGGTGGAGCAGGTGATGACGGCTACGGGTCGCATCGACCTGGTCCATCTCAACGACTCGCGGGATCCCTTCGACTCCCGACGCGATCGCCACGCCAACATCGGCCGGGGGGAGATACCCCCCGAGCTCCTGGCCGGCGTCATCTCGGCGGTGGAATGCCCGGTGATCGTCGAGACTCCCGGGGAGGCGGAGGACCAGGCCGCCGACATCGCATGGGCGCGGGGAGTGAAGGTCGACGCGGGATGACTACCTCCGATCCTGCCGTCCGCGCCGGCTAGAATACGATCCAGCTCCGTCCATTCGGGCACGGGCGACCCTCCGGGGCGGCCGAGGTCCATCCGGAGACGGTCGGATCGAAGACGACATCCCCCAACCCGCCGCGGTGGGGAGAGAGGAGTCACGATGGGTGACAAGGTCACCGTTCCTGCAGTACGTGCCCGCAAGGGCGGCCCGAAGCTGGCCATGGTCACCGCCTACGACTATCCATCCGCCCGGATGGCCTCGGAGGCGGGAGTCGACATGATCCTGGTGGGGGATTCCGTCGCCAACGCCGTGCACGGGATGGAAGACACCCTGGGAGTGGACATCGACATCATGGTTCTCCACGCCCGGGCGGTGGGAAGGGCGGATCCCGATCCCCTCGTGGTGGTGGACATGCCCTGGCTCACCTTCCATGTATCCGAAGAGGACACGCTGCGCAACGCCGGACGGTTGGTCCGGGAGGGAGGAGCCGAGGCGGTCAAGCTGGAGGGTGGCAGCAAGCGGGTTCCCATGGTGGAGGCCCTGGTGGGTGCCGAGATCCCCGTGATGGGCCATCTAGGGCTCACCCCCCAGTCCGTCCACGCCATGGGGGGCTACAGGGTGCAGGGCCGGGAGCTGGAGGCTGCCCGCCTCCTCGTTCAGGAAGCCAAGGAGCTGGAGGCGGCCGGGGTCTTCTCGATCGTGCTGGAGGGGGTGCCCGACCTGGTGGCCAAGCAGGTGACCGAGCAGGTGTCGGTGCCGACGATCGGGATCGGGGCGGGACCTCACACCGACGGCCAGGTCCTCGTGTACACCGATCTCCTGGGGCTCGGCTTCGGCCACTACCCGAAGTTCGTTCGGCGTTACGACGACTTCGCACAACGGGGGGTGCGAGCTCTCTCCTCCTACGTCTCCGATGTTCGCTCCGGGGCGTTCCCTGCCGACGACGAGAGCTACCACCTCTCCCGGGAGGTGGCCGCCGAGCTGGAGGGCAAGCCGTCCGCGGCCGGAGCCTGATCGTCCCGGCAGCCGCCCTCCTGGTCGTGGCGGGTTGCTCCTTCGAGGACGGGAACGGGGACGCCTCCGCGGCAGCGGCAACTCCTGTTGCGGAGTCCGCTCCCCCGGCGGCCGGCACCTCGCTGACGGTGCCCGTCTCCACCACCCTCGATGCGGGCGATCTCGACGACCCCGAGGTGCGGCAGGTGGAGGTGGGCGGCCGCCCCCTGCGGGTGGCATGGGCAGATACCGCCGCCACACGGTCCCGGGGGCTGATGGACGTGGAGGAACTGGGCGACCTGGACGGCATGGTATTCGACCTGGGTGGGGAGAGGCGCACGACCTTCACGATGCGAAACACCCTCATTCCCCTGGACATCTACTTCTTCGATTCCGCCGGGACGATGGTGGGGATGCTGGAGATGGTGCCCTGCCGGGAGACCCCCTGTCCCTCCTACGGGATCGAGTCCCCGGCTCGTTACGCCCTGGAGGTTCCCGCCGGCAGTCTCCCGGTAGGAGACGGAGCCGCACTGGTCGTTCCGTAGGCTCGAGCTACGCCTCCGGCGCCGCCCCGGCTACACTCCCGGGGGTCCGGTGTCGGCCACCGCGCCAGCCGACACCACCAGACCCCTGCTCCACCGGCCGGATGCGACCGAGTGGGGCCTTCCACCACGGATGTCCACAGGAGGTGACACACCAGATGCGCGTATACGAAGTAATGACGATCCATCGCCCCGAGCTGGCCGAGACCGACGTTCAGGCCAAGGTGAAGGAGGTCGAGTCCTTCCTCTCCAGCCGGGGAGCGGAGATCGCCGCCACCGACCTGTGGGGCAAGCGGCGCTTCGCCTACGAGATCGACCACGTAAGCGAGGGCTTCTACTCGGTGGTCAGG
>JBKHJQ010000014.1:0-14363 GCA_046538055.1 Actinomycetota bacterium | reverse complement strand
GTCCTGGGGCGTCCCCTTCCAGGCCGGAGCCACGAACGCCACCTCCCCCGAGTACTCGGCCGCCAGTTGGTCGATGACGGGCAACTCCCGCCTACACGTGGGTCACCACTCGGCCCAGAACACCATGAAGACGGGGCGGGCCTCCTCCGAGAGGACGAAGGTGCCGCCGCCGCCCAGCTCCAGAGCGAAGTCGGGTGCGGAGGGGCTCTCAGGCTGGGCCGTCCCGGCGCCATTCCCGCCCCCGCACGCGGCCAGGGCCACGAAGAGCCCCACCAGGGCCGATCTCCACATGGGCCGATGATATGCCCTGCTCAGTCATGTGCACTGCAGCGCGACACGAGAGCGAAGTGCACGGTGTCGGGCTGGTAGCCGTGCCTCTCCAGCAGGGAGGCGAGCGGGGCCAGCTCTTCCAGGGGGAGGTCCACGGTGCGCCCGCAGGTGTCGCACACCAGGTGGTGGTGATGGCCCTCCTCGGTCAGGTGGATGACGCTCGCCCCCTGGCCCAGATGCACGTGATGGACGACACCTGCCTCCTGGAGGGCGTCCACCGTCCGGTACACGGTGGAGAGGTCGATGGGCCGCCCCAGCTCCTCCTCCGCCCGGCCCTGCACCTCCAGGGCGGACAGATGCAAACGGGGCTGGTCCGACAGCACGGCGCAGATGGCGCGCCGGGGCGCGGTGACCCGCATCCCCTCCCGGCGGAGGGCGTCTATCAGCGAGTCGGTGGTTGCCACTGACGGCGAGACTACCCAACTACCGTTCGGTTCCGATCCCGATCAGGAGCGAGAGCGAATGAAGACACTGCTGGGAGTGGCGGCCACGGCCGCCGGGGTATGGGTGGCGGTGAGGCTGGTCCCCGGGCTGTCCTTCGACGGCAACGAGTGGGCGTTCGTGGGGGTGGCGGTGCTGGTGGCGGTCCTCAACGCCGTCGTCAAGCCCATCCTCAGCGTCCTCAGCTTCCCGGTGATCATCGTGACTCTGGGCCTCTTCCTCCTGGTGATCAACGCCGTGGTGCTCCAGATCGTGGTGTGGCTCTCCGCCCCCGAGCGGCTCGACCTGGGCCTCAGCTCCACCGGGTTCTTCTGGGCCACATTCCTGGGGGCGCTGGTGATCTCTCTGGTGCGCTGGGTCCTCGACCTGTTCCTCATCCGGGACTGAGCGGCTCTCAGCCGGCCAGCTCCCCGCTCCGGGCCACTACCCGGTCCAGGAGTGCGGCGGCGGCGCCCGAGTCGATCGACTCCACCGCCACTTCCACCCCCTCGGTGAAGCCCTCGGCCACGCCGGCCGCCACCAGCCCCACCGAGGCGTTGATCACCGCCGCGTCCCGAGGGGGACCTTTCTCCCCCGCCAGGATCCGGCGGGTGATCTCGACATTGTCTTCCACGTCCCCGCCTGCCAGTTCCGACAGGGGTGCCCGCTCCACACCGAAGTCCTCCGGTGTGAACTCGGCATGGGTGATCTCCCCGTCCTTGTACCGGAGGATGTAGGTGGGCCCCGATGTGGTCACCTCGTCCAGGCCATCCTCGCCGTGGACCACGAAGGCCGACTCCGCGCCCAGGCTGGCCAGCACCTCGATCATCAGCTCTGCCATGCGCTGATCGGACACCCCCAGGGCGTAGCGACGCACCCCCGCCGGGTTGGCGAGAGGCCCGAGGAAGTTGAACACGGTGGGGATGCCCAGGGCCTTGCGAACCGGTCCGGCGTGGCGGAGGGCGGGGTGATAGCGGGGAGCGTAGAAGAAGCCGAATCCCTCCTCACGCACCAGGGTGGCGGTGGCCGCCGGCTCCAGCTCGATCACCATGCCCAGACCCTCCAGCACGTCCGCCGACCCGCAGCGGCTGGAGGCGGCCCGGTTGCCGTGCTTGGCCACGGTGGCACCACCCCCCGCCGCCACCAGGGCGGCGGTGGTGGAGATGTTGAAGGTGCGGGACCCGTCCCCCCCCGTCCCCACGATGTCGACCGGGCGGAGGCAGTCTCCCAGATCCACCGAGACGGCGGCACCTCGCAGCGCCTCCACCAGCCCGGTCATCTCCTCGGCGGTCTCCCCCTTCATGCGCAGTGCCACCACGAACGCCGCCACCTGGGCGGGATCGGCCGCTCCCGCCATGATCTCCTCCATGGCCTCCCGGGCCTGGGTCCGGGTCAGGCCCTGTCCGGAGGCGAGGAGGCCGAGTACGCCGCTCCAGTCCATGGCCGCACAAGTCTAGGCCGCCCCCCTAAGGGGCCGGCCTCAGTCGCCCGGTTCGACCGGCGGGACCTCACCCGGCTCGGGCAGGCCCGTCCCTCCCGGTTGAGCCTCCTCCCCGGGGACCGTGACGTCCTCATCTCCCTCCTCTCCATCCTCCTCTTCCTGTCCGGGAGCGAAGAGCTGCCACAGGCCCCAAGCCACCACTCCGCCCACCAGGGGGAACACCAGATACACCCACAGGCCCCCGAAGGAGGCGCCCACCAGGGCCGGGCCGAAGGAGCGGGCCGGGTTGACGGAGGCGCCCGAGAACGGGATCCCGGCAAAGTGCACCGCCACGAGGGTGAGCGAGATGGCGAGACCGGCCGAGGCGGGAGCAGTGCGGGTCGAGGCGAGGATCACCAGCACGAACACGGTGGTGAGGATCAACTCCGACATGATGACCAGGCGCAGGGCCGGGAAGGTGGTTGCCGTCTGGGACACCGCCTCCCGGTTGGAGACGATCACCAGGATCAGCGACGCCAGGATGCCGCCCGCGAACTGGGCAACCCAGTAGCCGACGAGGTCGGTCAGGCTGGTTCGCCCGTCCAGGTACATGGCCAGGGTGACGGCCGGGTTGAAATGGCCCCCGGAGACGTGGCCCACCGCGAATATGGCGGCCAGCAGCCCCAGACCGAACCCGAAGGGGATCATCACGAGGCCCATCTGACCGGCAGAGAGGATCGTCATGGAGCCCACGATCACCAGGATGAAGGTGCCGACCAACTCCGCCAGATACTTGTTGATGACCACTGTCGCTCCTCGAGACTCGTCCAACGAGCCCCGACCCTACAGTCACCCGACGCCGGAAGGTGGTAACTAGATGGCAACGATCCGACTGAGCGCCGTCATGATGGGGGTGGGTGTGGGTGTCCTGGCCCTGGCCCTCTCCGCTCTGGTCCTGTGGCTGGCCCTGACCGCCCTGGGCGTGGAGGGAGCGGCGGGAGCCGCCACCACCTTCTCCACCCTGATCGGCTTCGCGGCAGCCGGCTGGATGGCGGCCCGCAAGGCCCCCACCTCGTTCCCTTTCCACGGAGCGCTCAGTGCCCTGGTGCTGGCGCTGGCCATCCTGGTCACCTCCATCCTGGGCGGCAGCCCCGCCCCCACCCCCCAGGTCCTCCTCCTGGCAGCCTTCGCCATCGTCATCGGCGCCTTCTCCGCCGCCCTCTCCTCCCGGTTTTTATGACCAAAACGGGGCGCCAAACACCCCGATTCGCACAAGAGAACGCGACGACCGCCGAATATCGAAGACCGGGCCGGCGTTAGAGTTGTAGGAGCGAGTCCGCCGGGCGACCGCGGCCCATCTCACGGGCCGAGGAAAGTCCGGACTCCACAGGGCAGGATGCCAGGTAACGCCTGGGCGGGGCGACCCGACGGAAAGTGCAACAGAGAGCAGACCGCCGATGGCCCCTCTTCTCACGACGAGGGGTACAGGCAAGGGTGAAACGGTGGGGTAAGAGCCCACCAGCATCCCGGGCAACCGGGGTGGCTAGGTAAACCCCATCCGGAGCAAGGCCGAGCAGAGGCACCGGTGGCCCGCCGATCGAGCCTCGGGTAGGCCGCATGAGCCCACGAGCGATCGTGTGGCCCAGATGGATGGTCGCCCAGGAGCCATGCGGCTCCGGACAGAATCCGGCTTACAGGCGGACTCGCAACCGTGGAGAGGCCCCCGAGAGGGGGCCTCTCCTGCTGGCAACCCCGGCCCGGCCGCCTGCCGCCCTGAGTCCGTCTCGCGCCTATCCCGGCTGGACACCGCTCAGGCCCGAAAGCGCTCCTCGCCGCCGACGAGTGTGGCCCGCACCCGGTATCCGTCGTCCAGGACCGCCACGTCGGCGGGCGTTCCGGGGGCGAGCGTACCCAGTTCGGGACGGCCTATGAGTCGGGCGGGGACGGTGGTGGCAGCCGCCACCGCCTCGGTGAGCGTCGTCCCCCGCTCGATCAGGTTGCGCACCGCCCGGTCCATGGTGAGGATGCTCCCCGCCAGGGTGCCGTCCTCCAGGCGGACGTCCTCTTCGGTCACGAAGATCTCGCGGTTGCCGAGGGTGTAGCTGCCCGGTTCCAGACGGGCCGCCGACACGGCATCGGTGATGAGCGACACCCGGCCCCGGGCGGCCGAGATCACCACGCGCACCGTCTCGTCGGCCAGGTGGATGCCGTCGTTTATGACAGAGACGACCACGTCCCGGCGAGCCAGGCCGGCGAAGCCGATACCGCCCTCCCGATGGTGGAAAGGGCGCTGGGCGTTGAACAGGTGGGTGACGGCCCGTGCTCCCCGGTCGAACGCAGCCATGGTGGTGGCCGTATCGGCGTCGGAGTGACCCACGGCCACCGTCAGCCCCCTACCCACCAGGAGCTCGATCAGGCCCAGCGCCCCGGGCAGTTCGGGCGCCACGGTCACGTAGGTGACGGGACCAGCCTCCAGCAAGCGGCGGGCGAGCTCCTCGTCGGGATCCAGCATCAGCGAGGGATCATGCGCCCCGGGACGTCGGGGCGAGAGGAAGGGCCCCTCCAGGTGCACACCGAGAAGACGGGGAGCATCCAGCTCGGCCTGGGCCTGGCGCAGGCGGGACAGGGCCGCCAGGTAGGCGTCCTCGCTGAGCGTGATGAGGGTGGGCTGGAAGGCCGTGACCCCGGTGGAGAGGAGGCTCTCCCCTGCCGACCTCATCCCATCCGTGTCGGCGTCGGTGAAGTCCACTCCCGCGAAGCCGTTGACCTGCAGGTCCACGAAGCCCGGGGCCGCGATGCCCGAGCGGCCGGCGGGCGCCAGTCCCAAGGAGGCGATCCGCCCCTCGTCGACGGCGACGTCGCCCGCCACCATCTCTTGGCCGACCACGGCGGCCTGCACTCCCAACCGTCTCATATCCATCCTTCCGTCATGTGCGAGTCACCTTGGTCAGCCCCTCGGGACGGTCGGGGTCGAGTCCGCGCTGCAGTGCCAGTGACCGGGCGACCTGCTGCGCCCGCACCGTCGCGGGTATCACGGTGAGCTCCTCGGGCAGCTCCTCGGGGATGGGAAGCGAGCTTCCCTCCCGGGGACCCACGGTCAGAAGGTTCGCCCCCCGGGCCCGCAGGTCGTCCTCCAGCTCCCGCATGTCGGATTCGACCGGGCCGGGAGCATTGAAGGAGATGACGGGGAAGCCGGGCTCGACGACGGCGATGGGACCGTGACGCAGGTCGGCGGAGGAGAACCCCTCCGCCAGGATGTCGGCCGTCTCCTTCAGCTTGAGGGCGGCCTCCAAAGCCACGGAGAAGAGGTAGCCGCGGGCGACGGAGATGACACCCACCGCATCACCTATCCGGCCGGCAGCCTCCTCCCCCGGTCCGGAGTCGCCCACCACCCGGTCAATGGACTCGGGCACCCTCTCCCATTGGGACGCCGTAGCAGGCGGTTCGCCCAGGGCCTCCGCCAGGAACCCGAAGGCGATGAGCTGGGCCATGAAGGTCTTGGTGGCCGGCACCGCCCTCTCCTCACCCGCGCCCAGATATATCGCCGCCCGGCCGGCAGATGCGAGGGGGCTCTGCGGCCGGTTGGTGACGGCGATGCCGGTGGCACCCAGCTCCTGAAGCCGCTCCAGGGCGGAGACTATCTCGGGCGTCTCCCCGGACTGGCTGATGGCGATGGCCGCCCACCCCCGGTAATCGGTCGGCACCCGGTAGAGGGTGAGGAGGCTGGGTGCCACGAAGGAGACCGGCCGGCGAGTGGCCGCTTCCAGCAGGTAGCGGCCGTAGAGGGCGGCGTTGTCGGAGGAACCCCGGGCAACGAGGGCGATCCCCCGGCATCCCTCGGGGAGAGCGCGGCGCAGCTCGGCGACGATGTCCTCCCGGCGATCCATGAGCTGGGATGCGACACCGGCCTGCTGGCTCATCTCCGCCGCCATCAGCTCACCGGCCAAAGCGGGCTCCTGGAGTCGCGCATGCCCCCGTCACAGCATGGGTATCCGGGATCGGTACCGGTCGCGAGTGGCCCGGTTCCTCTCCTCGCCACCCTCCACGTTGGCGCTGGCCCACACCGGCAGGGCCGTGCCGTCGCGCTCGGCGTGCGCCGCCACCCGGATCAGGAGGAGGTTCCACACGAAGGTTCCCGTGAGGCTGGAGAGCGGGGCGATCACGGTGTCGTCTGTGGGCCAGAAGGCATCTCCGTAGGGTGTGCCCGTGTCGATCACGTAGTCGGCGACATCTCCCAGCTTATGACGTGCCCGGATGGGCGCCCGGGACATGTGCTCCACCGAGGAGACGGCTACCACCGTGGTTCCGGCCGCGGTGAACGCCTCGGCCATCTCCACCGGCACGGGGTTGGTTCCGGAGTTGGAGAAGATGAATGCCGTCTCGCCCGACACGGGAGAGGCGGCCTCCACCAAGAGCGCACCCAAACCCTCCACCCGCTCCAGCCGGGTGGAGGCCATCGCGCCTCCGAACGGGTCCAGTGCCGGATGGACGATGGGACGGACACAGGCGAGTCCGCCCGCCCGGTAGAACGTCTCCAGCACCATGGCCTGGGAATGGCCCGTGCCGGTGGTGTGGATCAGGCCGCCGGAGCGGACGGTCTCGTGCATCCGCTCCGCTACTTCCTCCAGGACACCCTGGTTGCGCTCTTCCACCTCCTGGAGGTGGGTGCGCATGGCATCGCCGCCCTTCCGTGTCGAAGTCCGGGTCATGTCGCCCCTTCCAGTTGCTTGCGAAGCGTGGCGGTGGCTCCCTCCTGATCTCCGGCACCCCGGAGCTCGTCGTCGAGGCCCGATGTCAGGCCGCGGGCGAGGGCGCCCAGCAGCCCGACATGCTGGTCGGCGTCTGGGGACCCGAAGGCGAACACGAGATCGACGGGGTCGTTGTCCGGGTGGCCGAACTCGACGGGATCGGCCAGAACCGCCACCGCCACCCCCAGGGAGAGCACGCCGTCTTCGGGGCGGGCGTGAGCCAGCGCGATCCCGGGAGCGACCACCATGTAGGGCCCCTCCTCCTCGACGAGGTCGATGCAGGCGTCGATGTACCGCTCGTGTATCGCCCCCGCCGACAGCAGGGGTTGGCAAGCGGCGCGGATCGCCTCCTGCCAACCGCCTGCCGCCACACCGGTGCGAGCGGCCACGGTGGCGCTCACTCCAGCCAGCCCTCCCGGCGGAGGGGACCCTCCAGCTTCTCGGCGAGGTCGCCCACGTCGGTGAAGTTGGAGATGGTCACCACCACGGGGGCGGCGGCCTCGAACTCGGTGGTGTGCATGCCCTGTCCCAGGATGACGTCGGGTCGCATGCCCTTGGCCGAGGAGACGTCGGTGGCCTGCACCTTCGCCCTCACACCCAGGAACTCGAACGCCTGCTCCGCAGTCATTCGCAGTATCAGGCTCGAGCCCATCCCCACCCCGCAGACGGCAACGACCTCCAGCGGCTCATCGACTCCCTTCTGTGCCATCAGCCCGGTCCCTGCCCGGAGCCGATCGCAGCCAGCGAGGCACCTTCCTCGGCCTGGACCTCGACCGGCTCGTGGACACGGCGCCGCTTGAGGACGAAGAGCCACAGGGCCGCGATCAACAGGATCACGCCCGTCGACACCCAGATCATGGCGGTGGGGTCACCACCCGAGAACAGGGCGGAGATGCCCATGACCAGCCAGGCCAGCAGGTACCAGTCCGGGTCGGCCAGAGTCGCCAGCTCGGGGGCCGTATCGGACAGCTGGCTCCACATGACCGCCTGCCCGATGGCGAGGAACAGCCCGTTGATCCCGCCGCCGATCACGGCGCCCTTCCATCCGCCCAGGGCGTTGCCGAAGACGCCGGCGCCGCCGCCGGGGAAGAAGAGCATGATCATGGGAGGGACCAGCACGAACCATCCGATGGCGGCGAACACGCCCATCAGCACCAGGAACACGACCGTGCTGGCCAGGAACCCGATCATCACCGCCGTGGGAGCGAAGGTGAAGACGGTCGGCACATCCAGCGCCGGCCGGGAGCCGGGGATGAGACGCTCGCTTATCCCCCGGAATGCCGGCACGATCTCGGCCAGGAACATCCGGACACCGAACAACAGGATGGCGATCCCGGCAGCGAAGCGCAGGGCCGAGACGACTCCCCACACCCAGGGGTTGATATCGGGGTCGTATGTCGCCGCCTGCTCGGAGAGCACCGCGGGGTCGGCGAAGGCCATCGCCACCAGCGTTATCACGCCGATGACCAGAGCGGTGGAGACGTTCACGTCCTTGAAGAATGAGAGCTGGCGCGGAAGCTCCAGCCGCTCGGTGTCGTCACGCTCCTTGGACCCCACCAGTGGCGCCACCTTCCCCCCCAGGTAGCAGGCCGCCGAGCTGGTGTGGCCGTAGCCCCAGTCGTCGGACCCGATCACCCTGCGCATCATCGGCGCGATGTAGAGCGGCTGGAGCGTGAGGTACGCCGCCACGATCAGGGCGGCGGTGAGAACCAGGGTCCACTGGCCGACTCCGGCAAACATCTCCACGAACGCGGCCGTGACAATGACGCTGATCCAGAAGATCTGATGGCCCGTCAGGTACACGTAGCGTGTGTTGAACAGCCTCACCGCCAGCACGTGGACGAGGAACGCCACCGTAATCACCAGCGCGATCGTGCCTCCCTGCTCGCCCAGGAAGTCACTCAGCGTGCTGGCCGCGGCCGGCGGTTCCAGACCGAAGGCGTTGGAGACGATCGTCTGGAAGGCGTTGAGGCCCGCCACGAACACGTTGATGCCGATGAAGAGGATGTATATCCCGATGGTCGCCCGGAGCGTCCCGGCCACCACGTCCTCCACCGGCTTGCGCTGGAGCAGCAGCCCCACCAGGGCTATCAGGCCGATCAGGATGGCCACCTCGTTGAAGAGGTTGTTGGCCAAGAACTCCAGGATGCCTCTCAGAACATCCATGTCCGTACCTCCTTCGGGCCGGAGACCGGCCCCTTCGCTTTCGCTCCGTGAGGCGTCGTATTCGAATGCTACAGGTACCTGAATACCGCCAACGGTGCCCAGGGCCTTTCTGCCCTTCCTCGCCCCGGGCGCTCCGGCCTCGCCCTCGGATGGGACGGGGGCCGCCACTAGGGTCGGGGCGTCCCCATGGCTCCCGCTCGCAACCACCCAACCTCGTCCGCCGCCGGTCGCGGACCATCGGCACGGTGACCTCCGGACTGCAGCGCCGCCTCGGCCTCTACTCCGTGTTCACGGTGTCGATAGGGGCGATGATCGGGTCGGGCATCTTCGTCCTGCCCGGGCTGGCCTTCGAAGTGGGAGGGCCCAGCGTGATCCTCGCCTTCGCCCTGGCGGGCCTGATCGTGGTCCCCGCCGCGCTGGCCCAGTCGGAGATGGCCACTGCCATGCCGAGGGCGGGCGGAGCGTATCTCTACGTGGACCTGGCGATGGGCCCGCTCATGGGCACGATCGCCGGGCTGGGGGTGTGGCTGTCGCTCGTCTTCAAGTCCGCCTTCGCCCTGGACGGCCTGGGCCTGTATCTGGGCCTCTTCAGCACACTGGACCCGCTGATGATGGGACTGCTGATCGGCGGCGTGCTCCTGGCCCTGAACCTGGCAGGAGTTCGCCAATCGGGCTGGTTGCAGGGGGTCCTGGTGACGGTGGTCTTCGGCGTCCTGCTCCTGTTCGTGGGAGGCGGCGCCACGTTCGTGGAGCGGGAGCACTTTCACCCCTTCGCCACCGCCGGGCTGGAAGGCGTCCTGCGCACGGCCGGGATCGTGTTCGTGGCCTACGCCGGCGTCACCAAGGTCGCCAGCGTGGCGGAGGAGGTGGAGGCTCCTGCCCGCACCCTTCCGGTGGCGATCATGAGCTCGCTGCTGGTGATGATGTTCCTCTATCCCACCGTCACCTACGTGATGGTGGGCATCACCCCACCGGAGATGCTGAGCGGCAACCTCACCCCGCTGGCCACCGCCAGCTCGCAGATCTTCGGGGCTGCGGTGGTGAATCTGGTGGCGGTGGTGGGGGTGGTGGCCCTGGTGTCGATGGCCAATGCCGGCCTGCTCGCCTCCTCCCGGTACCCGTTCGCCATGGCCCGCCGCCGCCTGGTACCCGCCCTGTTCGCCCGGATCGAGAACCGGTCGGCCGCCCCCCGACCTTCGCTACTCGTCACCGGCGCTCTCCTCCTGGGCCTGGTGGCCTTCGTCCCCGTCTTCGAGCTGGCCAAGCTGGCGTCGGCGTTCCAGCTCCTCGTGCTGGTGATGATCAACCTCGCCCAGCTCGCCTTCCGTAGCTCCAACCTGTGGTGGTACCGCCCCAAGTTCACAGCCCCCGGATACCCCTGGGTCCCCCTGCTGGGCATCGCATCGTGCCTCGTGCTCATCACCGTGCTGGGATGGGATGCCCTGATCGGAGCGGCCGTGATAATCGCGGTGGGAGCGCTCTGGTACCAGGTCTACGGACGGTCCCGGGCCATCAAGGAGAGTGTGTTCCGTGAAAGCGTCCGCCAGCAGGGAACCACCCGCCTGCTCAAGCAGACCGAGGCGGCCCTGGCCGTGCCGGGCCGCCGGATAGCGGTCGTATCGAACGGGGGCGACGGTGATCTTCAGCGAATCGCACGGGCGCTGGCCGGTTCCCGTGCCGCCGACGACGACATGCCCACGCTGTCGCCGGAGGGAGATCTGGAGGAGGGCGTGCGCCCCGTGGACCCCGATCTGGTGGTGGGAGCCCTGGAGGGAAGCGACACGCGCCATGAGCCCCATCTGCCCGACGACAGGGACGCCGTGCTGCTGGAGGGAAGGCACCCCGGCACCATCGACAGGATCGGGGTCCTCGGCTCGGGGGGCCCGTACGACGTGCTCAAGATCACGGTGGCGGCCAAGCTGGCCGCTCAGGAGGGAGCCACCATCCGGTTCATCCACGTGCTGGACCCCAATGCCTCCCGGGCCCAGGTGCGGTCGCTGGAGAGCTTCCACGCCTCCGTGGGGGATCTGTGCGAGGTCCCCACGGAGTCGCACGTGCGGCAATCGGAGGATCTGTTGGGTGAGCTCACCATGGCCATGGACGACGCCGACCTCGCCGTCATCGGCGCCCCCCGCGGCCGCCACCTCTTCAACGACCTGATCGACCGGATAGTCCGCCGAGCCCCGGTCCCGGTGCTCCTCGTCCGCCCGGCCGACCGCGACGAGCCTACGTCCCTGCGCACCGTCCTCGACCGAATGATGGCGCGGGGCCTGACCCGGGGCGACGCCCTCCACGACGGCGGAGGGCAGGTGACCGGACCCGCAGAGCCCTGAGGGCGATACCAGCCGTCAGCCTGCGGAGAGGACGGCCAGACCCACACCGGTGAGCACCACCATCAGCGCCAGCATGGCGTACTGGCTGCGGACGGCGGTGGCAGGAGGGAAGTCCGCCAGGGCCCGGTCGTGGGCCAGCACCACACCGGCCACATGGCCCAGGACGATTGCGGTCACCTGGATCCACCACACCGCCACCGGGGAGAGCAGGGTGAAGTCGACCGCCCGGTCGGCCGTTCCGAACAGATCCCAGCCCCGTCCGAGCGGATCGCTCATCGACGCCAGCAGGTACTGGCCCTCGTATATGACGAGGGTGAAGTAGTGGGCGAAGGCGTAGGCGTAGGCGATGGGGACCAGGCTGTGCGCGAAGCGCCGGGCCACGACGCCCGCCCTGAAGCCGGGCCCTGCCATCCGGGCGGCCACGGCCGAGGCGGCTAGATATGCCGTGCCCACCAGGGCCGGAATCCCCACCAGCCCCACCGTACCCGACACGATCCCGGCCGCGCCCACCGGCAGTCCCCCCAGGGGGGATGTGATCGAGGGTGCACCCACCGCATCCCACCAGCTCGTGGCCGACAAGCCGTCGAAGGTGACGGTGCCGATCATCACGACCAGCATGGTGACCAGGCCCGGCCGCTCCTCCACCGCCGTCAACCCCCGGAGCCAGCCCCGCCACCGGGGTGTCTCCCCGTGGAAGTCGAGAGGACCCATGGCTCCCAGAAGCCGGTTGTACGCGGCGAATCCGTCCAATCCGCTCCCCGCCGGCCCCGCCCACCAGGCGCCCGCCAGCAGGTAGGCGGTGTAGATCAAGGCGGCGAGCGCCAGCGATCGCGGTCCCGAAGCGGGGGCGACCAGCTCCAGCCATGTGAAGGCCACGAACACGGCTACTGCCGGAAGATACCCCCGCCCTGCGACCCGTCCCGCGCCGGGATGGGGACGGCGCGGCATCAGCCGGACGAGGCGGCGCCAGGGATCGAACAGGGGATAGAGGTCGCCCACCAGCCCGGAGACGAAAGGGACAACCAGCCAGAAGACGACGAAGACGATCACCGAAGCGGGGTTGCGGGAGGGATCGTCGGGACCCGCCAGGCCTGCGACCACGACCAGCGCCAGGGCGGCCACACCCACCGTCCCCGTGACCCTCCCCGCCGGTTTCCATCCCCGGCCTGCCAGGCGACGCCCGGGAGGCGGGCTCTGCCATCTGGGTCTCGGCCACAGCACGATCAGAGCGGCGAAGGAGAGTGCGAGCACCAGACCGGCCCCCACCACGAAGTACTCGAGCGGAACCGGGAGATCCTGACGTCCCCCGATGCCGTGAGCCCGGGCCCCTACGGGGAGGACCAGGAGCGCAAGTGCTCCCCAGCCGGCCGCTGTCAACCGGCGCACCGTCAGGGAGCGATCTCCAGATCGAGGAGGTTCATGTGGGTCGTCTCCAGCTCCACCTCGAACACACCGGGGATGTCGGCCGTGAACTCGATCTCGGCGGGTCGATCCGGGGCGACGCTCTCCAGCAGGTCGAAACCGTGCACATGGACCTCGTCGGACACGTCGGCCGTGACCACCAGGCGCACCTCCGAGCCCAGCTCCACCGGCACCCGCCCGCCTCCCATCACCTCTCCCTCCTCCACTCTCACCTCCACGACCACCCCCGGGAAGGCCGAGGTGGGAGGGGAGATGGAGGCGCCAGGTACGGTGGACGACGCCGCGGGCGGTTGGGTGACCGAGGTGACCGGGGAGGCGAGGGACGTCGAGGTCGTGATCGACGTGGACGTGGCGTCCGGAATGGTGGTTGTGGTCGTGGCGGCGGGCTGGCGGCCGCAGGCAGCCAGCAACAGGGCGACGGCAGCGACGACCAGCAGCTTGAACGACTCGGATCGGTAGATGGGAGGACTCTCCGCGGGAGGGAGGCCAAACTAGCACCGGCCCGAGATCGTGCGGGATCTGCGGGACGCCCTGGCGGAGAGCATGCATCAAGTGTTGCGGAATCGGCGCCGATCTAACTGTCCATGGTCTGGAGTCATGAACGGACCCAACGCGACCTTTCCGGGAACCTGTCCGGTACCTTGCTGCGGCTGGCTCGCGCCAACCGGAGGACGGATGTCCTGGCGATCCTGGTGGAGCGCCTCCACTCCTCCCCCGGCGTGCCGGCCGCGGCGGGCGCCCTGGCCACGGACAACGGCCGGCCCGCCTCCACTCTCTGGCGGGACGACTCCGGCTGGTCCGATCTCCCGGACCGGGAGTCGGAGGAGCTTCTCGGCCAGGTCCTGCGTTCGGGAAGCTGGGCCACCGACCCGTCGGGTTCCCTCCGCCTGGCCGCCCCCCTGTGGGTGGCGGAATCGGTGGTGGGCGCCCTGGCCATCGGTGGGGAGCCCACGGATGGGTCCCGGGCCGCCCTGGAGGACGCATCCGCCCTGGGAACACTGACCCTCGAGAACGCCACACTCCGGCGCAATGCGGCCCGCAGCCTCACCGAGGTCGCCACCGTGCTGTCCGCCCTGATCGAAAGCCGCGACACATACACGGAGAGCCACTGCGTGGCCCTGGCGGAGACATCGGTGGGGGTGGGGATCCGCCTGGGATTGGCCGACGACCGCCTGACGGTCCTCAACCTGGCCGGGCACATGCACGACATCGGCAAAGTGAGCGTGCCGGACGCCATCCTGCTCAAGCCGGGCCCGCTCACGGAGGGCGAGTTGAGCGTGATGCAGTCCCACGCCTCCATAGGCGAGGAGGTGCTCATGCGGATCCGTGACTTCGCCGACGTGGCACCCGTGGTGGGACAGCACCATGAGCGCTACGACGGCGACGGCTACCCCCGGGGCCTCCGGGGCGACGAGATACTCCTGGAGGCGCGCATCCTGGCCGTGGCCGACGCATACGACGCCATGACCTCCAGCCGGCCCTACCGGCGGGCCCTCCCCGAGGAGGTTGCCCTCGGGGAGCCCG
>JBKHJQ010000013.1:0-14407 GCA_046538055.1 Actinomycetota bacterium | reverse complement strand
GTCCGGGGGTGAACCTGGCCGCCCGGATGGAGGCGGTGTCCGAGCCCATGCAGATCACCCTCAATCAGGCCACCGCCGACCTGCTCAGCGACGACTTCGTGCTCTCGGAGATCGGCGAGACCGAGATCAAGGGATTCGGGACCCAGCGCCTCTACCACCTGGAAAGCGAAGTCCGCTCCATGCGCTTCTGAGGCGACCCCCTTCCCCCGGCGTCCCGGAACTCCGTCAGCCAATACCTAGGTATTCGCTAAGCTCAGGTCGTGGATACCGAAGAATTACGGATCGGGCAGGCCGCCAGTCTGCTGGGCGTGAGCGTGGACACCATCCGACGCTGGGAGGAGGAAGGCCGCATCTCCACCGTTCGCTCCACCGGAGGTCAACGCCTCGTTCCCCTGGGGGAGGTGAGACGCCTCCTGGAGGACCGACGGCCCGAGCCGGTCCCCGTCACCCGCTCGTCGGCTCGCAACCAGATGGAGGCGGTGGTCACCGCCGTGGTGTCCGACCGGGCGGCTGCCACCGTGGAGATGCAGGCCGGGCCCTTCCGCCTGGTCGCTCTCACGACGGCGGAAAGCGTCCGGGAGCTGGATCTTCGCCCCGGGACGCCGGTCGTGGCCTCGGTGAAGGCCACGAACGTGGTGGTGGGGCTGCCGCAGTGAGGCTGGTGGCCCTGGCTCTGTCGCTGCTGGTGGCGGCGGCGGGCTGCGCACGGGAGGAGGGAGAGGCCTCGCTCACCGTCTTCGCGGCGTCGTCGCTGAGCGCCGCGTTCGAGGAGGTCGTCGCTGCCTTCGGGGAGTTGCATCCCGAAGTGGACGTCGTGCTCAGCCTGGCCGGCTCCCACACCCTGGCGACACAGATCACACACGGCGCCCGTCCGGATGTTTTCGCCTCAGCCGACCGCCAACAGATGGACCGAGCGGTGGCGGCGGTTCCTGCCGACGTCGGTCCGGTTCGCTTCGCCACCAACAGGCTCGCCATCGTCGTGCAGGCCGACAACCCCCGAGGGGTGGAAGGGCTGGAGGACCTGGCCCGTGACGATGTGGTGGTCGTCCTGGGCGCGGAGGAGGTTCCGGTGGGTCGCTATGCCCGCCGGGCCCTGGCGGCAGCCGGCGTGCGAGTGGAAGCCGCCTCCGCCGAGCCCAACGTGGGCCTGGTCCTGGCCAAGGTGGGGCTGGGAGAGGCCGATGCGGGGATCGTCTACGCCAGCGACCTAGCCCGGGCAGGCGAGGAGGTGGACGGTGTCCAGATCCCGGCCGAGGAGAACGTGGAGGCGATCTATCCCATCGCCGGATGGACGGCGGGCTCTCCCCTGGCGCGCGACTTCGTGGAGTTCGTCACCTCCCCCCGCGGCCGGCGGATCCTGTCGGGAGCGGGACTGGGCACGTGACATCCGAACGCACGTCCCGACCGGTGATGGCGGCAGCAGGCGGGGCCCTGATCCTCCTTCTGGTGCCGCTGCTGGCGCTGCTCATCCGCGTCCCCTGGGAGCGGGCGGTGGAGATCCTCGCCACCGATGCGTCCCGCCAGGCCCTGTGGGTCTCGCTGCAGGTATCGGGCTGGTCGCTGCTGCTGTCGGTGACGCTGGGGGTGCCTCTGGCGTGGCTTCTCGCCCAGTATGACTTCCCCGGCAAAGCACTTCTCCGGGTGCTTGTGATCCTCCCCATGGTGCTCCCGCCTGTGGTGGGGGGCGTGGCGTTGCTGCTCGCGTTCGGGCGCCGGGGGGTGCTGGGGGCGCCCCTGGAGGCGATGACGGGCCTCAGCCTCCCGTTCACCACCACGGCATCCGTCCTGGCCGCCACCTTCGTCTCCATGCCGTTCCTGGTCCTGAGCGTGGAGGCGGGGCTGGCAGGCCTGGACCGGCGGTACGAGGAGGCCGCCACCACCCTGGGCGCGTCCCGCGGTCGGATCTTCCGAAGGGTGGTGCTTCCCATGATGGCCCCCTCGATGGCCGCGGGCATGGCGACGGCCTGGGCCAGGGCCCTGGGAGAGTTCGGAGCCACCATCACCTTCGCCGGGAACATCCCCGGCGTCACCCGGACACTCCCCCTGGCGGTCTTCCTGGAGCTGGAACGCGAACCCGACGTCGCCTACCTGCTCTCTGCCCTCCTGCTGGCGGTCTCGGTGGCGGTGCTGGTGCTCACCCGGGCCAGGGGGGGCCGCACATGAGCCTGGAGGTCGATGTGGTGACCGAGCGCGGCGGCTTCTCCCTCCGGGCGTCCCTGCGGGTCGTACCGGGCGAGGTCGTGGCCGTGCTCGGTCCCAACGGGGCCGGCAAGACCACGCTGCTCCGGGCAGTGAGCGGGCTGGAGACTCCCCGGGAGGGCAAAGTCGAGCTGGGCGGGCGGGTGCTCTACGACCGGGCCCGGGGAATCGACGTCCCGGCGGCCGAGCGGGAGGTGGGGATGGTCTTCCAGGAGTACCTGATCTTCCCGCATCTGACCGTAGGACAGAACGTCGGGTTCGGGAAGGACGCCCAAGACGCCCCCCTCTGGATGAGGCGTCTGGGCCTGGAGCACCTGGCCTCCCGGCGGGGACGCGACATCTCGGGTGGAGAGGCGCAGAGGGTGGCGCTGGCCCGGGCGCTCGCCAACCGGCCCGCGGCCCTGCTCCTGGACGAGCCATTGTCCGCCCTGGACGTGGAGAGGCGTCACAACGTGAGGCATGAACTGGCCCGGCATCTGGGGGGACTGGAGATCCCCGTGCTGCTGGTGACGCACGACCCCATAGACGCAGCCCTGATGGCGGACAGGATGGTGATCCTGGAGGCGGGCGAGCTGACTCATGAGGGGACAATCGCAGAGATAACCCGCCGGCCTCGCACCGCCTGGGCGGCGCGGCTGGCGGGGGTCAACCTCTACAAGGGTGAGGCCGCCCGCGGGACGGTGGACATCGACGGAGCGAGGCTCGTGGTGGCCGACGAGATCGACGGCCCCACATTCGCCGCAGTTCCTCCCCATGCCGTCTCCCTCTACCGGGAGGCGCCGGCGGGCTCCCCCCGCAACGTGTGGAAGGGCGAGGTGGTGGCGGTGGAGCCCATCGGGTCGCGATTCCGGGTGGCGGTGGAGGGTGTGCTCCCGGCGGTGGCGGAGGTGACGCCGCAGGCGGTGGAGGCGCTCGACCTGGGCAGGCAGGGGACCGTGTGGGTGGTGGTCAAGGCATCCGAGATCGAGACCTACCCCGCCTGAAGCAGCTCAACTGCCCCTCTGGGGTTGCCGATTATGCGGCGATGGCGGACTTCACCGGAACGATGCGGATCGAGGGCGGGGGCCAGGCCGTTCCTGTGAAGGCCCGGGTGGACAAAGACGTCCTCACCCTGGAGGTGGAGGGTGTGGAGGTGGGTGAATGGCCGGTGGCGGACCTCGATCCCGCAGCCGACGCCGGCGGCGTGGTTCTCCGCCTCGGCGACGAGGCGGTGACCCTGGACGTATCGGACCGGATCGCCCTCCTGAGTGCTCTCAAACCGGCGCCCGACCACAAGGCCGGACGGGGCAGACGGAAGGAGCGCGGGAGGAAGGAGAAGCACGGCGGCAAGGCGGGGCAGACGAGACGGCGCCGGCGCCCATCGCTGGTGGTGGTCCTCATCACTCTGCTCGCACTGGCGGCTGGAGTGGCTGCGTTCCTCGCGCCCGAGGCGGTGGGGTCGGTGGCCCTGCTCGTGGGCCTGTTGACCCTGGTGGTGGGAGGGTTCGCCCACTCAGATCCGAGGATTGCCCTCCGATTGCCCCTCAACCTCCACCCGGTTCACTTCATCGTCGCCGGGCTGGTGGCCCTGGTGGGGGGAGCCGTCCTCGTGATCGTGGGATGATGTCCGCAGCCGACGGTGGGTGGGACCGAAGGTGTCCCTCCACAGCGGGGTGGTGAACAGCCAGATCGCCAGCCCCATCAGCAGGAGCGGAGTCGCCTGCACGGTCGGCTCGTAGCTGATCTGGGAGGAGAGCGTCACCCCGATGAGGGCACCGATGGGGAGGGTCCCCCACGACAGCGCCCGGGAAGCCGTGATGACACGACCCAGCATGGCGGGCGGCGTATACACCTGGCGGATGGTGGCGATGGGGACGTTCACCAGGCCGATCCCCACGAACATCAAGAATGCGAAGCTCAAAGCGGCCACCCCGAAGCGGGAGAAGACCAACAGTCCCATCCCCACCGCCATCGTCCCCACCCCCAGCATCATCGTGCGTCCCAGGCCCAGCACCCTGATCACACGGTGGGCCAGGCTCGCTCCCAGGATCATCCCCAGCCCGAATGCCACTATCAGCACTCCGATCTGGAACTCGGAGGTGGTTCCGAGGACCCGGGTAGCCATGACGACGAAGGTCCCCTCGATGAAGCCGAACACGATGTTGGCCCCGGCGGCGGTGATCGTCGAGTCCCGCAGCCGTCGCTCGCCCACCAGGAACCTGAGGCCGTTGAGGGTCTCCTCGAGGAAGCCCCCCTGCTCCTCCTCGTCGGTGACGACGAACCCGGCGGGTCCCACCAGGTAGACGGCCACCGCCGATACGAGGAAGGTGGCCCCGTTGAACCACAGGCCGGGAGCGGGCCCGGCGAAGAACGCCAGGATCCCGGCCAGCATCGGGCCGCTGGCGAACATGGCCGCCTGGGTGGCGGAGATGAGCCCGTTGGCCTTGGACAGGTTCTCCCGGGACACGAGGGCGGGGATGATGGCGAAGAGGGAGTTCTCGTAGACGGCCGAGAACGAGCCCACCAGGAACGAAACGGCGAAGATGGTGGCGAGTCCCGTGGCCTCCTCGGTGGCGGCGAGGAAGAAGAACGCTCCTGCCCGGATCAGATCGGAGACGATCATCGCCCAGCGGAGCCGCACCCGGTCGAGGATCACCCCCCCGACCAGGCCGAACACGAGGGTGGGGACGGTCTCGAGAGCGTAGGTGATGCCGAAGGGCACGGCGCTCTCCGCTCCTCCCACCACTTCGAAGACGAGCAGCGGGATGGTCAGGTACGCGACGTAGTTGCCGAGAAGGCTGACTGCCGTGCCCACATAGAGGGTGCGGAATCGGGGACCGAGTCCCCGATGGCCGGCCAGGTGACGGCCACGGGTCAGTGGGGGCCCGTCCCCCGCGGGGCTGCTCATGGCGCCTGCAGACTAGATGGCGGACCGCGTCCTGTCCCTTGGCGGGATGGGGATCGTTCGATCCGACATCGCCGACTCGTGTGGTGTATCGCCTGCCAACGCGAGCGTTGTTAGCCTTCGTGTCCTGATGGCACAGCCGAAAGAGATCCCGGAGCTCGCTGCCGAGCTCTACGACCTGTCCAAGGAGTACCTCCGTCAGGAGACACTCGAGCCGATGAAGAAGCTGGGTGGCTATGCCGGGCTCGGAATCGGCGGGGCCGTGGCGTTCGGCTTCGCCGCCATCCTGGCGGTGCTCGCCCTCTACGCCGGCCTGCAGGTCCTGTTCGCCGAGTACCTGGGCGACTCCCAATGGTTCAACGTCCTGGCCCGGGGGATAACGACGGTCGTGGCCGGCGCCGCCGCCGGGATCATCGCGTGGAGGATGAGCAGCCAGTGACCATTCAGCCGAGCGACATCGAGGCCAAGGCCCGGGAGATCCAGGACGCCCTGGAGGAGACCAAGGAGTCGGCGCAGAACACCGCCGTCATAGCCGGCGTCGTGATCGCCGTGGTGGTGCTGCTTTCCTTCGTCCTGGGGCGCCGAAAGGGGAAGAAGAGCAAGGCGGTCATCGAGGTGTACCGCCTCTAGGTCCGAAGTCACCCGCCCGGCTCACTCGCGGGTTCGTATGCCCACCTTGGGGTCGTCGGGGCGCTGGTGTCGGATCACCACGGCCGAGCCCACCGGAAGCTTCTGGCGGTAGACGAGCTCCCGCTTGCCCCGGGAGCCTCGCAGCCTCTGGAAAGCCACCAGGGCCAGCCCCGTGAGGAGCATCGCCTGGTTGCCTTGCCGCAGTCCGCGCAGGACACGGATCCACCCCATGGGTTTCAGGTTCATCAGATGAGTCCAGTTCCTCTACCGTGAGAGACGGTAGCTGTCGGAGTAGCCATGCGTAACAACAGACGGTTCCAACAAGTCGTGATCTGGGTAGTGGTCATCGGGATGGTCCTCACCCTGGCGGCAGGGGTGCTGGGAGGCTTCGCGTGAGGGTGATCCTCCGGCAGCCTCGCCGGGAGGTGGACCTGGAGGAGGCGAGCCGGGTGGAGGACATCTTCCGTCAGCTGGAGCTGGTACCCGAGTCGTATCTCGCCATCCGGGACGGCGAGCTGCTCACCGTCGACATGCCGGTGGGACCCGACGACGTGGTCGAGCTGCGCCCGGTGATATCGGGAGGCCGCCGATGAAATGCCGGGTGTGCCGGGGCAGGGCCGCCATCCAGGTCCGGAGGCACAACGCCAACTTCTGCGCCGACCATTTCACGGAGCACATTCACCGGCAGGTGGAGAGGACGATCCACCACTACCGGATGCTCCGCCCGGGCGAGAGCCTGCTGCTGGGTGTCTCGGGCGGAAAGGACAGCCTCGCTCTCTGGGACATCCTCACCGAGCTCGGCCACGACGTGGACGGCGTGTACCTGCATCTGGGCATTGGCGAGTACTCCTCCGAGAGCCTGGAGCTGAGCAGGGCTTTCGCCTCCGCTCGGGGCCTGACGCTCCAGGTCGTCGACCTGGAGGCCGATGCCGGTTTCTCGGTGCCTGAAGCGGTCTCCTCCACGGCCCGCAGCGCCTGTTCCGCCTGCGGGCTGTCCAAGCGCTATCTCCTCAACAGGGTGGCCGAGGAGGGAGGCTACGACGTGCTGGTCATGGGCCACAACCTGGACGACGAAGCGGCCACCCTGCTGGGGAACGTCCTCCAGTGGAACCCCGAGTATCTGGCCCGCCAAGCACCGGTCCTGCCCGCCGATGAGGGCGGTCTGGCCCGCAAGGTGAAGCCGCTCATCCGGGTGGCAGAGCGGGAGACGGCCGCCTACGCCGTGCTCCGGGGCATCGAATACGAGGTGGAGGAGTGCCCCATGGCGGCAGGAAACACGGTCAACCGCTACAAGCGGTGGCTCAACCGGCTGGAGGAGGAGTCGCCCGGGATGAAGGCCAACTTCCTGTTCGGGTTCCTCGACCGCGGCCGCCCGGCATTCGCCGACCTCCGCCAGGATCCCGGACTCTCGGCCTGCTCGGTGTGCGGTCAGCCCACCACCGGGGAGGTGTGCGCCTTCTGCCGCCTCCAGCAGCAGACCCTGGTCCGGATCGAGTCCGGGGTGGGCTCATGAGCGCCTTCGAGCCCGGCGATCCCTGTCTCCTCGTCGACGGGAAGGGCCGGGAATACCTCCTGAAGCTGGACCCGGAGCGCCAGTTCCAGTATCACCGGGGCGTCCTGGACCACTCCAACATCATCGGCCTGGAGGATGGAAGCTGGGTGGAAGCCTCCTCGGGTGGTCGCCTCCTCGCCCTGCGACCCCGCCTCTCCGACTTCATCCTCCGGATGCGCCGGGGCGCCCAGGTCGTCTACCCCAAGGACATCGGCCCCATCCTGGTCTACGCCGACGTCGGTCCCGGCATGACGGTGCTGGAGGCGGGAACCGGGTCGGGGGCGCTGACCATGGCCCTGGCCCGGGCCGTGGGGGAGAAGGGCAGGGTGGTGTCGGTGGAGCGGCGCCCCGACCACGCCGATCGGGGCAGGAAGAACATCGAGAGGTACTTCGGGGGGATCCCGCCGCAGGTGGAGCTGCGAACCGGGGCCGTGGAAGAGATGGTGGCGGGCCTGGCCCCGGACCGCATCATCCTGGATCTCCCCGAGCCGTGGCATGCTGTGGCCGCAGCGGCAGATCATCAACCCACGGGCGGGATCCTGTGCGGGTACCTGCCCACGGTACCCCAGGTGCAGAGCCTGGTGGGGGCGCTGCGAGAGAGCGGGGTGTTCGCCCGCATAGAGGTGCGGGAGATGATGATGCGCGACTGGAGGGTCTCGGGCCGGTCCGTGCGCCCCGATCACACCATGGTGGGCCACACCGGCTTCCTCACCTTCGCCCGCCGGGTGAAGCCCTGACCGTTTTCGGGGGGGCGTATCATCTGCGGCCTATGGGCCGGCAGATGAACGCGAAAACGGGATTTGCCGGGCTTACGCCTCCAGGAAGATGCACTCTCCGGGGCATTCCTCGGCCGCTTCGATGGTGATGTCCTCCTGGCCGGCGGGGACCGCGGCCATGCCGGCGGAGCCCTGGGGATTCCCCTTCTCCTCGGCGTAGATCCTGTCGCCTTCCCGGACGTAGGCCAGCCCGTCGTCCAGGAGGACGAACACGTCGGGGGCGATCTCCTCGCACAGCCCGTCGCCGGTGCAGAGATCCTGGTCGATCCAGACCTTCATGGTGATGGCACTCCTGGGTGCGGTTTATCGGTAAGTCTCCCGGCCAAGGCATAGTAGCGATACAGACTCTGGACCCGTAGAGGGCGGTCGGAATCCGAGTCCAAAGTGTCCTGGGACAATTCGCAACCGTCCGTATACTGCGCGGAGGCTGCCGAACAGGAGGAAGCCCATGAGCCGACCTAGCGATCCAGACGAAGCGATCGAGCTGCGTCGGAATGTCGCTGCCTTGGAGGAAGAGGTGGCCGGGCTTCGCCGCCGTCTGCGTGAGGCCCATGAGGCCCCCGCCGAGCTGGAACGGGAGCTGGCAGAGGCCCGGAGATCCGTGGAGCGCCTCCGCTCGCAGAACGACAAGCTGGCAACGGTGCTGGAGGAGGCACGTGAGCAACTGAACGTCCTCCGGGCCGAGGTGGAGAAGCTAACGACGCCGCCCAACAACTTCGGCACGGTCCTGCAGGTGAACGACGACGGCACCCTGGACGTGATGACGGGGAACCGGAAGCTGCGTGTCTCTGCTCAGCCCACCATCGAGGTCAAGCACCTCTCGATCGGTCAGGAAGTCCTCCTCAACGAGAGCTTCAACGTGGTGGACGTCCGCAGCTTCGAGCGGTCCGGGGACGTGGTCAGGGTCCGGGAGAAGCTGGAGGACGGACGGGTGGTTGTCATCGCCCACGCCGACGAGGAGCAGGTGGTGGAGCTGGCAGACACCATGCAGGACCAACGGTTCCGGGCCGGTGACTTCGTTCGCATCGATCCCAAGTCGAACCTCATCTACGAGCGGCTCGCCCGCCCGGAGGTGGAAGAGCTCGTCCTGGAGGAGGTCCCCGACGTCACCTACGAGCAGGTGGGCGGTCTGGCCAACCAGATCGAGGAGATCCGGGACGCGGTGGAGCTGCCTTACGTGCACAGGGAGCTGTTCGGCGACTACGGCCTCGTGCCTCCCAAGGGAGTCCTGCTGTACGGGCCTCCCGGATGCGGCAAGACCCTGATCGCAAAGGCGGTGGCCAACAGCCTCGCCAAGGCCGTCTCGGAGCGGACCGGACGCCCCGACGTCCGGAGCTACTTCCTGAACGTGAAGGGCCCCGAGCTCCTCAACAAGTGGGTTGGGGAGACGGAGCGACAGATCCGGCTCATCTTCCAGCGCGCCAAGGAGAAGTCCGACGAGGGCGTGCCGGTGATCGTCTTCTTCGACGAGATGGACTCGCTCTTCCGGACCCGCGGCTCGGGCATCAGCTCCGATGTGGAGTCCACCATCGTGCCCCAGCTCCTGTCGGAGCTGGACGGGGTGGAGTCGCTCAAGAACGTGATCGTCATAGGTGCCTCCAACCGGGAGGACCTGATCGATCCCGCCATCCTCCGTCCCGGCCGTCTCGATGTGAAGATCAAGATCAACCGTCCCGACGTCGACGCCGCCCGCCAGATCTTCGGCATTTACCTGGACGAGTCGGTTCCCCTCAACTCCGAGGACCTGGAGGCGGCAGGGGGAGACAACCGGGCACTGCTGGAACGGATGATCGACGTCACAGTGGAGAGGATGTACGCCGAGTCGGACGAGAACCAGTTCCTGGAGGTGACGTACGCCAACGGCGACCGCGAGCTGCTCTACTTCAAGGACTTCTCCTCCGGAGCGATGATCGAGAACGTCGTGCGGCGGGCCAAGAAGGACGCCATCAAGAGGGAGATCGCCGGCGGTACGCGCGGTGTCGGCACCGAGGACCTTCTCACGGCGATCAAGCAGGAGTTCCGTGAGCACGAGGATCTGCCCAACACCACCAACCCGGACGACTGGGCCAAGATATCCGGCAAGAAGGGCGAGCGGATCGTCTACGTGCGGACCCTGGTGGACGGCGACGCGGAGAGCCGGATGATCGAGCGTGTCTCAACGGGTCAGTACCTGTGAGAGGGGGGTGAGGGCTGATGGCCCTGCGCAAGGTCATCGGAACCGAGACCGAGTACGGAATCGCCGTCCGCACTGATCCGGAGTTCAACCCCGCCCTGGGCTCGGCCATGGTGGTCAATTCCTATCCCGGTCCCCGCGTCCGGGTGCAGTGGTCCTACGAGGAGGAGTCCCCCGGCCGGGATGCCCGGGGCTTCGGCCACGAGGGGTACGGCGTCTCCGACCCCGAGGGCACCCTCGTCAACGCCGTGCTGGCCAACGGGGCCAGGCTGTATGTGGATCATGCCCACCCCGAGTACTCCGCTCCCGAGGGGTGGGACCCTCTCCAGGCTGCTCTCTACGACAAGGCAGGCGAAGTGGTGATGCGGCGGGCGGCAGCCGCTGCCACCGAGCGCCTCGGTGGGGAGCGTCTCGCCCTCTACAAGAACAACTCCGACGGCAAGGGCAACTCCTACGGGGCCCACGAGAACTACCTCCTGTCTCGCTCCACTCCCTTCGGGGAGGTCATCCGCTACGCCATGACGTTCCTCGTCACCCGCCAGATCTTCACCGGGTCGGGGAAGGTGGGCTCGGAGAACGGCCGACCCGACATCGACTTCCAGCTCACCCAGCGGGCCGACTTCTTCGAGGAGGAGGTGGGCCTGGAGACGACTCTCAAGCGTCCCATCATCAATACCCGCGACGAACCCCACGGCGATTCCACCAAGTACCGCCGCCTGCATGTGATCTTCGGCGACGCCAACCTGTCGGAGGTCCAGATCTTCCTCAAGCTGGGGTCCACCGCCCTCCTTCTGGCCGCCCTGGAGGACGGTGCCCTTCCCGACCCCCTCGACCTGGCCGATCCGGTGACCGCGGCGTGGAATGTGAGCCACGACCTCAGCTTCCGGCGTCCCCTGGACCTGGAGGGAGGAGGCAGTGCCACTGCCCTGGATCTCCAATGGCGCTACCTGGAGTGGCTCACCAAGTACGTCGAGAAGGAGATGGAAGAGCCGATATGGAACCGGGTCCTGGAGGAGTGGGAGGGAGTCCTCTCCGGAATCGAGAGGGACCCGGTCGAGTTGTCGGACCGCCTGGACTGGGCAGCCAAGCTGCGCCTTTTCCAGCGATATGTCGACCGCGATGAGCTGGCCTGGGGCGACTCCAAGCTGGCCGCCCTGGATCTCCAGTACCACGACGTGGATCCCGCCCGTGGCCTCTATCACCGCCTGGTTCAGAGAGGAGGCATCCGTCGCCTCTTCGACGATGCCCAGATCGAGGAGGCCGAGACCACCCCACCCGAGGAGACACGTGCCTACTTCCGGGGTCGCTGTGTTACCCAGTTCCCCGACAGCCTGGTGGCGGCCAACTGGGACTCGCTCGTCTTCGACCTGGGTGAGCCCAGCCTTCGCCGTGTTCCCATGCTGGAGCCTCTACGGGGCGGCCGGGACCTGGTCGGACCTATTCTCGATCAGGTCGACGGGGCCGCCGACCTGATCAAGAAACTAGGAGAGTGACATGTCCGAACAGGACCGGTCCCGGGGACGCTCCCGGGAGAAGACCGACGAAGAGATCGAAGATCTGGAGATCACCGAGGAAGAGTCGGAAGCCGAGCTCGAGGACCTCGATGACCTACTGGACGAGATCGACTCCGTGCTGGAGGAGAATGCCGAGGAGTTCGTGAAGAACTACGTCCAGAAGGGCGGGCAGTAGCGAAACGGGGTGCCAACCTCCTTCCGCCTGCAGGTACTGAGTTCTGGGTTCTGAGTTCTGGGTCGCTTACCTCGCTATGAGCTGACCGGTCTTCACCACGGATTCGTAGTTGCGCTGGTCGTGGTCTCAGGCGATGATCGCCGGCGCCGCACCCAGAACTCATTACTCACCACTCACCACCCGGATCCGCGGCGTAAGAGTTCACCTGTCTTCCGTCTACAGTGAGCCGCCATGCCTCAGTTTCCCCTTCCCCTCGACAGCCCGGTGCCGACCAGCAGCTTCAGCGACCTGTTGAGGGCCACAGGTGCCACCCCCCGATGGGAGATCCCCCCGGAAGCGGCTCGAAACGTGTCCGTGCCCGAAGGGACGACAGTCCTCGCGCTCCGCTACCAGGGTGGCGTCGTGATCGCCGGGGACAGGCGTGCCACCGAGGGGCACCTGGTCGCCTACCGCTACATCAAGAAGGTGTTCCCGACCGACCACTTCTCGGCGGTGGCCGCGGCGGGAGTCGCCGGGCTGGCCAACGAGATGGTGCGCCTCTTCCAGGTGGAGCTGGAGCACTACGAGAAGCTGGAGGGCCGTCGCCTGTCCCTGGACGGGAAGGCGACCTTCCTGGCCAGGCTGGTCCGCGGCCAGCTCCCCATGGCCATGCAGGGCCTGGTCGTGGTCCCCCTCTTCGCGGGATACGACGAACTGGAGGCAACGGGACGGCTCTACACCTACGACGTCGTGGGCGGCCGGTACGAGGAGCAGGACTTCGGCTCCACCGGGTCCGGCTCCCGGCTGGCCAAGTCATATCTGCGGACGGCGTATCAGGCCGACCTCGATGCGGCAACGGCACTGGACCTGGCGGTGAAGGCGCTCGTGTCCGCCGCCCAGGAGGACACCGCCACAGGCGGGCCCGACCTGCGGCGGGGGATCCTCCCCAACGTCTTCCGGATCGATGCCGAAGGGGTCAAGGAGCTGACGGACGCACAGGTGCGCCCCGTGGCCGAGAACGCCCTGGAGACCATACGATGACCACCGCCCGTCCGCAGTCGATCTGTCCGGGAGACCCCGCATGAGCATGCCCTTCTATGTGGCGCCCGAACAGCTGGTTCGGGACAAGGCCGAGTTCGCCCGCAAGGGGATAGCCCGGGGTCGCTCCATCATCGCCCTCGAGTACTCCACGGGCGTCCTGCTGATGGCAGAGAACCCCTCCCGGTCCCTTCGCAAGATCGCCGAGGTCTATGACCGCATCGCCTTCGCCGGCGTGGGCAGATACAACGAGTACGACACTCTGCGCAAGGCGGGAGTGCGCCAGGCCGACCTGATGGGCTACCTGTACAGCCGCGAGGACGTCAACGCCATGGCCCTGGCCACGGCCTTCGCCCAGACACTGGGTTCCATCTTCAGCCACGAGATGAAGCCCTATGAGGTGGAGATCCTCATCGCCGAGCTGGGTCTGGAGGGGTCGCCCAACAAGCTGTATCGCGTCTCCTATGACGGGACCCTGTCGGACGAGCGCCACTTCGCGGCCATCGGAGGCAAGGCCGAGGACCTCGTGACCGCTCTGGAGGATCTGTGGTCCGAGGGCCTGTCCCTGCAGGAGGCGATCGAGGTGGGCAAGCAGGCGTTCCGGCAGGCCGAGGAGCGGGAATCGGAGGGCTGGGAGCTGGTGGTCCTCGATTCCGCCAACGGGCGCCGGAGCTTCCGCCGCCTGGAGGGGGAAGAGGCGGCCCCATCCTCCGGATAGGTGGCGGGCCGCCACTCAATCTCCCGGGTCTCCTAGTCTGACATCGTGGAACGACGCATCTTCGGCCTGGAGAACGAGTACGGGGTGACCTGCACTCTCCGGGGCCAGCGCCGGCTCAGCCCCGACGAGGTGGCCCGCTACCTATTCCGGCGGGTCGTGTCTTGGGGCCGGTCGTCCAATGTCTTCCTGGAGAACGGCGCCCGTCTGTACCTCGACGTCGGGAGCCATCCCGAGTACGCCACACCGGAGTGCGACTCGTTGACCGATGTGGTGGCCCACGACAAGGCGGGGGAGAGGATCCTCGAGGGTCTGGTGCACTCCGCCGAGCAGCGTCTGGAGGAGGAGGGGATAAGGGGCGAGATCTACCTCTTCAAGAACAACACCGACTCGGCCGGCAACTCCTACGGATGCCATGAGAACTACCTGGTCAGCCGGCACAAGGATTTCCATCGGACGGTTGACGTCCTCATCCCCTTCCTCGTCACCCGCCAGATCTTCCTCGGCGCCGGGAAGCTGTCCCAGACCCCCCGGGGGACCGGATATTCGCTGTCCCAGCGGGCCGAGCACATCTGGGAGGGCGTGTCATCCGCCACCACCCGCTCCCGGCCCATCATCAACACGCGGGACGAGCCCCATGCCGACGCCGAGCGCTTCCGCCGGCTGCACGTGATCGCGGGGGACTCCAACATGAGCGAGTACGCCACCTACGTGAAGGTGGGGACGGTGGTGGCTCTCCTCCAGATGATCGAGCGGGACGTGGTGTTCCGCG